>CAZDZP010000179.1:0-5506 GCA_964509855.1 uncultured Anaerolineaceae bacterium
GTGACGTATGGGACGAGGTTGTCGAAGACGCAGACGTGGCGTACGAAGATGATCGCCTGGCCCAGGTTCTCCATTCCAAGCTCTTCGATATCGAGCTTGATGCCGTAAAGCCGCACGGCCGCGCGGTAGAGCGTCATGGCCCACCACCGCTGGATGGCGTACTGGCGTTCCATGAAGGCTTCGCGCGTTTGGGGAGTGAGGCGCCAGCGCAACCACGATGCGAGCGCTGCGGCAACGCCCGCGTTCGCCGCCGTGAAGTACATGAACACCATGAGGATGGTGCGCACGGCCGGGAACTTACGGTTGCGGACGAGGTCGTAGAGTGCCGCGCCGGGCAGGCTGAGCGGCATGGTCACGAGCATGAAGAGCCAGATGATGCCAAAGGCAGGGACCGTGATGCCGCGGCGGATCCACGTTTGCACCAGGGACTCGTCGGCTGAACCGCCAAACACCATTTCGCTGCCCCCTGCGCCCATCATGCAGTAGCGCTTGTAGAAATATACGCACGCGCGGCATTTCCTGTGCTGTTTTCGCGAAAAGCGGACCGGGTGGCAACGTTCCGCAATTACACGTAGAACGACCAGTACTCACCTGCGAGGAGGCCGCAATGCAAATCGGACTGATGGTCGAAGGACAGAACGGCCTCAACTGGGAGCGCTGGATACACATCCTCAAGCTCGCCGAACGGCTGAACTTTCCCACTCTCTTCCGTTCGGACCACTACTTCATCGGGAAGCAGCAGGACTCGCTGGAGGCTTACCTGTCCTTCGCGGTGGCGGCGCGGGAGACCTCACGCATTCGATTTGGACCGCTGGTTTCGCCGGTGACTTTTCGTTCGCCGGTGGATGTTGGCCGCATGGCCGCGCAGATCGACCTGCTGAGCGGCGGCCGCTTCGTGATGGGTATGGGCGCCGGATGGAACGAGCCGGAACACGCCGCCTACGGCATCCCCTTCCCGTCCATCAAGGAGCGTTTCGACCGGCTGGAGGAGGCGCTCCAGGTGGTACGGGCGCTGTGGGCGCCGGGCCCGGCCAACTTCGAAGGCCAGTACTACGAGCTGCAAGGCGCGGACTGCCTGCCGAAGCCGCATTCGCACCGGCCGCCGATCCTCATTGGTGGGGGTGGCGAAAAGCGCACGCTCAAACTCGTGGCCGAATACGCCGCCGAATGGAACTCAGTGAACCTGAGCGCGCCGGATTACGCCGCCAAGGTGGCCGTGCTCAAGCGCCACTGCGATGCCATCGGCCGCGACGTCTCCGACATTCGTCGTTCGATGATGATGTTCGCGCTCGTAGCGCCCGATGCGAAGTTCCTGGACAGGGCGACGGAGGCGTTGATGCGCTTCCGCGGCATGGCCCCGGCAAACCTCGAAGAGTTCCGGGCCGGCATGCGCGAACGCGGGATGATCGTGGGGCTCAAGGACGAGGTCATCGACTCGCTTGGGAAGTACGCCGAGCACGGACTGCAGGAGATCCAGTTCCAGCACTTCATTTTCGAAGATGACACTGTGCCGGAATTCCTCGCCAGCGACATCGCGCCGGCGGCGGCGAAGCTGTAAGCCCCGGATTCAGGGCGTGCGCTGGCGGACCTGGCGTTCCATTGCCTTGAAAAACTGGCCAAGAAGCAGCTTCGCGGTCCCGGTCAGCACGCGATTGCCCAGCACGGCGATTGACCCCTGCGCGCTCATGTCGGCGGTGTAGCGCACCAACGTGCGACCGCCCTGCTCTTCCAGGGTCATGGTGGCGTCGCCCTGGACGTTGCCCGTTCTGCCACCACCAGTGACGAGCAGTCGATACGACTCCGGGGGGGACTCGCTCGCAACCTGGACCGTACCGTCGTACAGGCCGCGAACGGAGGCAATCCCGACCTTCATGGTGACGGCGTAGGTGCCGGGGGCGGTGCTTTCGAAGGATTCGCAGCCGGGGATGGTTGCCTGCAGCACGACCGGGTCCAACAGCGCTTCGTAAACTGCTTCGCGCGGGGCATCGAACCGATGTTCGCCGCTGATTTCCAAGGAACCGCTCCCGGCCGAAAGCGGCCCCACAACAGCAGTTAGCGTAGCCCGCCCCGCCACGGCGGTTCAACCAGTGCATGCCGGGAATGAAACGGCCCCGCCATGAAAGCGGGGCCACCGGTACGACACCTGCGAGAGCTAACGCGACGGTTCGCGCACCTCAACCGGCGGCGCATGGCTTTCCGGTTGGGGTTCGAGCGTTGGCGAGCGCTTCAGCGCCGAAACGAGCAGCCAGGAAAAAAGCACGACCACTCCGCCCATCGCCATGTCGAAGAAGTAATGGTTGCCAGTGACCACAACGGCCCACCACATCAACAGCGACATGGCGACCGCGCCGGCCTTTACCCAGCGATTCTGCGTGTTCGCCCAGATGGCAGCCGAACAGAGCGCAATCCACCCGAAGTGGAAGCTAGGAACGGCTGCGTAGTCGTTCACGAAGGGGCCGGGCTGGAAGTAGTTCACGCTGCTCGCGCCGCCGTGCACGGTGTCCACGAATCCGTAGTCGTAGCCATGAATCTCCATGAGCCGGGGCGGAGCGGCGGGCAACAACCAGTACGAAGCGATGCCGATCAGCGCCGAAACGATGAGCACATTGCGGATGAATCGGAAACGTTCCGGGCTTTTGATCACCAGCCACACGGCGATCACGGCCATCACCGGGTAGTGCAGCCATGCGTAGATGAAGTTCGCCGTCGTTAGGAGGAAGCTATTGGAGAGAAATGCTTGCTGCCAGGCGACTTCGTGGAAAATGCCCATTTGCTGTTCGAAGCGGATGATCTGCAGGCTCCGGGCAACGCTGTCTTCGATGGCCTCTGGGCGAAGCCCGCGAGCGGCGAAGTACACGACCATGAAGGCGGCAGTCCCGAGGATCTCGAGCGCCACGACACCCATGCGCCGCCGATCGCGGTACAGCGGCAAGGCCGGTTCCTTATCATCAGCGCCTTGAATGTACGGTTTGGCGGTCTCGAAGGTACTCATCGTCGGTCAGTTGCATTCAGCCGGAAGCGGCAGTGAGGAGCATTGACGGACAGGCCTGCGTCCGAGCCTACTCCGGGCCAAGTACACTATACATTAACAATCTCCGGGGGGCGGGTCAAAGCAAACCGGCGGAAATTCACACAACGCGTACGCGTTCCCGTACCATGGCTTTCCCGGCCCGCGAGCCTTGATTCTCCGAACCCCACGCCTGGAGCCTTCGCTATGTACGACCCCGAATTCTCATGGTTTCTCCCCACCGCCGGTGACCAGGAAGCCTTCGGTAACTCCGCCACGCGCCGCGAAGCGACCATCGAATACCTGCGCGACGTGGCCGTGGCCGCCGAGAACGCCGGGTTCACGGCGGCGCTGGTGCCAGTGGGCGATGCCTGCGAAGACGCGTGGGTGGTGGCTGGCATCCTCGCCGGGCAGACGCAGAAGCTGAAGTTCCTGGTGGCGGTGCGGCCTGGGTTCGTGGCGCCGGTGGTGGCTGCCAAGATGGTCAGTACCTTCGACCAGCTTTCGCACGGGCGGCTACTTGTGAACGTAGTCACAGGCGGCTTCCCCGCGGAGCTCGCCGCCGATGGCGACTTCACGCCCCACGACGAACGCTACCGCCGCACCGACGAGTTCATCGACGTGATGCGCAAGTACTGGACCGAGCGCAAGTTCGACCACGAGGGTGACTTCTTCCGCGTGGAAGGCTGCAAACCGTTCATCCAAACAGCCACGAAGCCCTACCCGCCGCTCTACGCCGGCGGGGCCAGTGAGATCGCCGAGGACGTCTTCGCGCGGCAGGTGGACTGCTACCTGTTGTGGGGCGAATCGACCGAGATGATGCGGGAGCGCATCCACCGCATGCGCGCCAAGGCCGCTGAGCAGGGACGGGAACTGCGCTTCGGGGTGCGTATGCACGTGCTGGCGCGCGAAACGGAAGAGGAAGCCATCGCAGCCGCCGAATCGCAACTCGAAGGGCTCACGCAGGAACAGATCGACCGCATCCAGTCGGTGTTGAAGGCGACCGATTCTGTTGGCGAATCGCGCCAGCGGGACTTCGCCGGGTTGGAAGACCTGTGGGTGGAGCCGAACCTGTGGTCTGGCGTGGGGCTGGTGAGGCGGGGCGTGGGCGTGACGGTGCTCGGTTCCTACGAACAGGTGGCGAAGAAGTTCCTTTCGTACACGGACCTTGGGATCTCGTTCTTCATCCTCAGCGGCTATCCGCACCTGGAAGAGGCACGGAACGCCGGTGAAACGTGGATGCCGATGTTCTACGAAAAGTTGAGGCAGCGTGAAGCAACGCTTGCCGCCGGGTAAACGTTGGCGCTTCTTGTATGGATCCCATTTGTACGCTCGTTCGCGCCGACATAGCATGGAGACATGAGTGAGCAGGGACCCGAAGCCACCGAAGCCACACCTTTTGCCTTCGACGCGGAAATGCGCGAGATGCTGCGCTGCAAGCGATGCAACTTGCCTTACACCTCGGCACGGTCCACCAGCGCACTGCGCCTCACGTATTGCAGCCTCTTCTGCGAGCTTTCAGACCTTGGCTTCAGCATGGACGCGCTTGAGCACATGGAGCGCAAGGAACGGGAAGAAGAAGAGCAGAACGAGCCGGAGCGCGGCGAACCCGTCGCCGTCGACTAGAACGCAGCCTCACTCCCGGCCCCTTTCTCCGCCTTTGCACTTTCAGCCTCGAGCGCGCGTTCCGCGTAGGGCCGCAGCATTGCCATCGGACTAAGCGGCACACCCAACGACGAACAGACTCCGCGCAGCAACCCCACGACTCGCCCCAGCAGCACCAGGTCCCCCGGGATGGCTTCGATAGGGCTGCGCGCCAGGGCTTCGTTGCGCTGCTGGTTGAATTCGGTGCGCGTCGCCGAGTCGCGTGGGTCAAAGAACAACCGGGTGAGCATGAGCAGGTCCGACGGGTCGCTGCTTTTCGCGCGGACACCCAGCATTTCAAAGGCTTCGGCCACCTTCAGCGGGCTCCGTTCGCCGGCCGCCACCACAAGGTGCGCGAAGCCGATGCGGATGTCGTTCGGCAGTTCTTTCGTGAGGCCGAAGTCCAGCAGTGCGACGCGGCCGTCGGGCATGAGCAGCAGGTTGCCGGGGTGCGGGTCGGCCTGGAACACGCCGTCGACGAGGATCTGGTGGCCGAAGGCGGCCGTCACGGAGCGGGCGAGTTCGTTGCGTTGTTCCTGGGAAAGCGCCGCTGAAATGGGGCCGACAATGCGCTCGCCCTCGATGAACTCGGTGACCACGACGCGTTCCGCGACCAGCCCTTCCACCACCGGAGGGATAACGATGTTGCCCAGTTCCGCGAGGTTCTGGCGAACAAGCGTGGTCATGCGGGCTTCGCGGGCGAAATCGACTTCCAGCGGCATTTGCGTGCCGAATTCGCGGACGATGGCGCGATAGTCGAACTTCGGTTCGCGCCACGCCACCAGCCGCGCGATGAGTTGCAGGTTGCGCAGGTCCAGCCGGACGAGCGCGCCAACATCCGGGTACTGCACTTTC
>CAZDZP010000180.1:0-5458 GCA_964509855.1 uncultured Anaerolineaceae bacterium
TAGCTTCTGCGTGGGCGCCCACTCGTGCGCGAGGCCGAGCAGGCCGCCGAAGCCACCCTCGCTCACTTCCCACAGCCGCTCGATGGCCGCGATCGCGTCGTCGGGCGTCCCGATGATCGCGCCGCCGCTCCCCGCCATCGCCTCGGCGAACGACTCGGCCGGCCCCGGGTACTGAAAGGTCCTCCCCAGCGTGTCGCCGAAGTACTCTTTCTGAAACTTGTAGGCGTTCACCGAGACATCCGCGTACGCCTCTTCGCGCGTTTCGGCGATGTAGATCGGCATCATCAGCCGCCAGTTGCGGCGGTCGAGCGTCTTGCCGTTTTCGGCGGCCGCCTCTTCCGCCAGCCTCCACTGCTTCGCCACGCCCTGGTCGGCCGGCATGAACGTCGAAAGGCTGATGACGCCAGCCCCATGCTTCCCTGCAATCGTCGGGCCCGCTGGCGAAAGCGTGCTCGCGACGAATACCGGGGGATGTGGCTCGCTGTAGGGCGCCAGCTGCAGACGCGCCTCCCGCAGGTGGATCCAGTCGCTTTCGTGCGTCACCGTCTCGCCCCGGAACAGCTGCATGATGATCCCGAGCGATTCGTCCATCTGCGGGCGCTGGCGCGGCGGGTCGAGCACGAGCTGGTAGGCGTCCGACGGCAGCGCGCCCGGGCCCACTCCGAGCATCACCCGCCCGCGCGTGAGCTGGTCCAGCAGCACCATGCGGTCCGCGACCATGTAGGGGTTGTGGTAGGGCAGTGAGACGACGCCCGTGCCCAGCTTGATGCTGCGCGTGACCGCCGCCGCATGCGCGATGAACACTTCAGGGCTGGCGATGGTTTCCCAGCCGGCCGAATGGTGCTCGCCGATCCACGCCTCGTCCCAACGCAGCTCGTCCAACACCTGGATGGTCTTCACGTCGCGTTCGATAGCGAGGCCGGGGTTGTCGCCCACGGGGTGGAAAGGCGCCATGAACACGCCGAACTTCATTCGCCAGGGTAGTTGCATCGCCGTCCTCCCGCGTCTCGCCGTCTGTGGCGGCGCAGCTTACCCGAATGCCGGGCGCATTTCAGGGGCCGTCTCAAGAAGGGTCAGTGCGAGCGCGGTTCGGCGCTTTCGTGGCTGTGCTCCACGTGGTGATGACCGTGGAACATGATCAGCTGCCGTCCAAACGCTTCGTGCAGCGCCGCGTCCGTCATCGCTTCGTCCACCGGTCCGAAGGCGACCATGCGCCGATTCATCAGCAGTGCGTCGTCGTAGGTGTCGAACACGCCCTGGATGTCGTGGGTCGCGACGATCACCGTCTTCCCGGCGTCCGCCATCTCGCGTAGTAGCCGCAGCAGTTCTTCCTCGGCCGTCGCGTCGAGGCCCGCCGCGGGTTCGTCCAGCAGCAGCACCTCGGGCTTGCGAACGAGCGCCCGCGCCAGGAGCACGCGCCGCTGCTGCCCGCCACTCAGCTCGCCGATCTGGCGCTTCGCGAGGTGCGCTGCGTTCATGCTCTCAAGTGCAGCCATCACGGGTTCGCTTTTCGTGCGCCGAAAGCGGTCCAGCCCGAAGCTCCGTTCGTAGAGCCCCATCGCCACCACATCGGCGACGCTCACCGGGAAGTCCCAGTCCACGTCCTCCGCCTGCGGCACGTAGCCCATTGAATCGCGTGCCCGCTTCGGTTCGACGCCGAGCACGCGAATCTCGCCGCTCCACGGCGTCAGCAGTCCCATGATCGATTTCACCAGCGTGCTCTTCCCGCTGCCATTGGGGCCAAGCACGCCCACCATCCGCCCCGGGCGTGCTTCGAAGCTCACGTTTTCCACGGCCATGTGCTGGCGATACCCGGTGGTGAGCGCCCGCACCGCCACTGTCACGGCGCCCGGCGCTTGCGGAGCCATATCCGGTTCCGTGTTCGGCGTAGCGGCTTCGGAAGTGGCTTTCATTCGTTCACTGTACGCCGCGCAGTGAGTGAGACCAACTCTCTTCAAGGGTCGCATTCATCGACGCCGAGGTGCCGGAAACGCCGATAGCTTGCGCCGCTACCCCGCTGGGCCCTACTATTGTTGACAGAGTCACTCTACTTTATCGAGGGGACGCTTTCGCTGCTTCCAGCAACTGCTTCGAGGCAGCAAGCAACACCAACTCATGCGCGTATCAACACGAGGTGATTATGGCCTCCGGGCCCTCATCGAACTTGCCGGTCACTACGGCGAGGGGCCGCTGCAATCCTCCGAGATCGCGTTGCGCCGCCACATCCCCGAACAGTACCTCGACCAGATCCTGACGACCCTGCGAAAAGCCGGCATCATCCGCTCCGTGCGGGGACCCTCCGGTGGCCACGAGCTGATTCGCAACCCCAGCGAACTTTCTGTCCGGGAGGCCATCGAAGCCCTCGAAGGCACGCTCTCTCCCATCTCCTGGCTTGACGAACCGGTCGAAAACACCGACCACCCCCACCACTGTCCGCAGCGCGAAATCTGGGAACGCATTCGCGGCGCGACCTGCGAAATCCTCGAGTCCTACACACTGGCCGACCTGCACGAAAAAGAACCGAACGCGGTCGCCGGGAGATACCAGATATGACCACGCCGACAACCTCAACTGCGACGACCCTCAGCCGCCCCGCGATCGCCGACTCCATCCTCGACCTCGTCGGCGCGACCCCGATGGTGCGGCTCAACCGCATCCCCGGCGCAGAGTCCGCGACCATCCTCGGCAAGCTGGAAAACCTCAACCCCGGTGGCTCCGTGAAGGATCGCATCGCCCTCTCCATGATCGAAGAAGCGGAGAACGCTGGCCTCATCCAGCCCGGCGCCACCATCGTCGAACCCACCTCGGGCAACACCGGCATCGGGCTCGCGGTCGTCTGCGCGGTCAAGGGCTACCGCCTGGTGCTCACCATGCCGGAAGACATGTCGGTCGAGCGCCGCCGCCTCCTCGAACGGCTTGGCGCGGAGATTCTCCTCACGCCCGCGATTGAAGGGATGACCGGCGCCGTCTTCGCCGCCCGCACCCTCGTGGAGCGCGACAAGAAGGCGTTCATGCCCCAACAGTTTGAAAACCAGGCCAACCCTGCCGTGCACCGCCGCACGACCGCACGCGAAATTCTCGAGGCCACCAACAACCACGTCGACGCCTTCGTCGCCGGTGTTGGCACCGGCGGCACCATCACCGGCGTTGGCGAAGTCCTGCGTGAGCAGCTCGGCCCGGCCGTTGAAATCGTCGCCGTCGAACCGTCACGATCACCGGTGCTTTCCGGCGGGCGTGCGGGTATGCACAACATCCAGGGGATCGGCGCCAGCTTCGTCCCCGGTGTGCTCAACCGCGATGTCTACAGCGAAATCATCCGCGTGGAGGACAAGGAAGCCACTGCCATGGCGCTCCGCCTCGCCCGCGAAGAAGGGCTGCTCGTCGGCATCTCCGCCGGCGCCAACGTCCATGCCGCCCTCAAGGTGGCGAACAGGCTCGGCCCGGGCAAAACTGTAGTCACCATGCTCTGCGATACTGGAGAGCGCTATTTGAGCGTCCCCTTCTGATGTCTGTAACAAAGAGCGCCGCTTCATACACCCATACCCACCCGGCAATCCAAATCTCATCGGCTGCCAGCCGGGCCGCACTTCCCCAGGAGGAGTCCGAAATGTCCGTTAGCGTGTACATCCCCACCCCCTTCCGCCACCTCGTTGGCAACAGGGCCAGCGTCAAAGCCAAGGGCCAAACGGTGCAGGACGTCCTCATCGACCTCGATACCCAGTTCCCCGGCTTTCGCGACCAGCTCGTCGACGACACCGGCGAACTCGCGCAACACATCAACGTCTACGTGAACCAGGTCGAAATCCACACACTCCAGGGCAACCTGACACTCTTGAAGAACGGTGATGAAGTCGCGGTCATCCCCGCCCTTGCCGGCGGCGCCCCGACGGTGATGACGCCGGAAATGGTGGACCGCTATAGCCGCCACCTCATCATGCCCCAGGTCGGGAGCGTGGGGCAACGCAAGATCATCGAAGCCAGCGTGCTCATCATCGGCGCTGGCGGCCTGGGCTCGCCTGTCGCGCTCTACCTCGCTCTCGCAGGCGTTGGCCGCATCGGCATCGTCGACTTCGACGTCGTCGACCGCTCCAACCTGCAGCGCCAGATCCTCCACCAGACGGACGACATCGGGAAGCGCAAGGTGCAGTCCGCCAAGGAGACGCTTGCCGCCCACAACCCGAACATCGAAGTCGTTACCCACGAAGAGCCGCTCACCAGCGACAACGCCTTCGAGATAATGAGCCAGTACGACATCATCGTGAACGGCGCCGACAACTTCGCCACTCGCTACCTCGCGAATGACGCCGCCTACCTGCTCAAGAAGCCGCTGGTTGACGGCTCCATACTCATGTTCGATGGCCAGGCCACCGTGTATCTGCCGGGCCAGGGTTGCTACCGCTGTCTCTACCCGGCCCCGCCGCCTCCGGGCATGGTGCCTTCCTGCGCCGAAGCGGGCGTGCTCGGGGCCATGTGCGCCACCATCGGCAGCATCCAGGCCACCGAAGTCCTGAAGCTCGTGCTCCAGGTCGGCGAACCGCTGGTCAACCGCCTGCTGCTCTACGACGCACTGACGCTCGAGTTTCGCACCGTGAAGGTACGCCGCGACCCGGAATGCCCCCTCTGCGGCGAGAACCCGACCATCAGCGAACTCATCGACTACGAAGCCTTCTGCGGCGCGCCCCTGCCAAGCGCCGTCACCGCCTAGTTTCGCAACGAATCACACGGGCGGGGAGCACGTTCCTCCCCGCCCGTCCGTACCTCATTCGAAGGAGATCCTTATGACCTCAGCCACCGCCCCTCGCGTTACCGTGCGAGTGACCGCGATCCTCCAGAAGCTCACCAACGGCCAGAAGACCGTCGAAGCCCAGGGCTCCACCATCGGCGACATCCTGGAGGACATGGAAGCGCGACACCCCGGCTTCAAGTCCCAGATGCTCGGCGACGACGGCAAGCTCCACCGCTTCGTCAACGTCTACCTGAACGACGAGGACATTCGCTACACCGGCGGCGTTGATACCACCGTCAAAGAAGGCGACACGCTCGACATCCTCCCCGCCCTCGCCGGCGGCGCACGCTAAGCAGCCGAGGCACCATGGCGCTCTACTCCTCCATCATCGATCTGATCGGCAACACGCCCATGGTGGAGTTGCGCACGCTCTCGCCACGCCCGGGTGTGCACATCTACGCGAAGCTGGAGGGGCAGAACCCCACCGGCTCGGTGAAGGACCGAATCGCGAAGTACATGATCGAAGCCGCGGAAAAGAGGGGCGAACTCAAACCCGGCGACACGATCCTCGAACCGACCTCCGGCAACACCGGTATCGGGCTCGCGATGATCGGCCAGGTAAAGGGCTACCACGTCGTGTGCGTCATGCCGGAAAACGTCAGCGAAGAGCGCACCCTGCTCCTCAAGGCCTTCGGCGCCGAGATCATCTACACCCCGGGCGACCTCGGTTCC
>CAZDZP010000181.1:0-5413 GCA_964509855.1 uncultured Anaerolineaceae bacterium
TCGAGCCCCTGGTCCATTAAGCAGCGGGCTTGCTCCAGCTTGGCCCTCTCATACTCGTCAAGCGTGAGCATCCCGTCCTCCAGCAGGTCACGCTGGAAGTCGCTGGTGTCCGCAAGAAGTGTGGTGAGAAGGCCGGGCTCGATGGGGTCGGGTTGGGATGCTTTCGCAGCGGCGGGCGTGGGCGGTGGGGTATCGCTCGGTTCGCTTTCGCCACCGCCGCCATCGCCGCAGGCGACACCCACCAGCGCGGCCACCCCGGCCGCGCACATCGCCACGATCGATTTCCATCTCATGCGCCCGTTCTACCACATCCGCTTCACGAAAATCGGAAAGATGCGGGAAACGGGAAGTGTCGGTGCTGACCGGCGTTAGGCGGCGGCCGCGGGATGGCGTGGCGCGATGTGCAGCGGGCGGCCGAAGAGGAAGCCTTGCATGGCGTGGATGAGCGTTGGGTCGCCCTTGATCTCTTTGTGCGCAAACTCGCGGACGACATCGAGCATGGACTGGTCTTCGATCCCTTCGGCGATGACCTGCGCGCCGGATTCGGAGGCGAAGGCAAGGATGGCAATGAGCGCTCCGCGGCCGGGACCGCCCTTGGTGGCCTGCACGATGACCTCACGGTCGATCTTGATGAACTCGAAGTTCGCCTTGCCGAGCAGCATGAGCCCGTTGTTCCCGGAGCCGACGTCGTCGAGAGCGACACGTAGACCCGCTTCCCGCAGCTTCAGCAGCCCGGCGACCACGACCTCGGTCGAGACGCGGGAGCGCTCGGTGATTTCGAAGACCACGCGTTCGGGCGCAACCCCGGCGGTGTTCAATTCGTCCAGCAGTAGCTCCGCCGAGAAGGCGTGGTTGGCCAGGGTGTAGGGCGAAAGGTTGATGAAAAGCGATTGGTCGACCGGAACGAAGTCCGCGGCGGCGAGGATGTGGCGGCGGCAGAGGACGTCGAGGTCGGCGGCGTGGCCGAAGTGCTCGGCGATGTCGAAGGCTTCCTGCGGCCCTTCGAGACCATAGTCCGGGTGCGGGCGCGAAAGCCCCTCGTAGCCGACCATCGTCCTGCCGTCGACGTTCCAAATGGGCTGGAACACGGGCTCGATGCGGCCTTCCACGAGCAGTTCGCGGACGGCCCGGAGCTTGGCGGTGGCGAACATCTGGTGGTCGGTCTCCGCCGGGTCGAACCGCGAAACGTAGTTGCGGCCATTGAGCTTAGAGGCGTAGAGGGCGGAGTCGGCCTGCTGACGAAGCAGGTTGCCATCGAATTCGGCGGCAGTTGCAACTGATGCGACGCCGGCGCTGACGGTCACGCCGTGGCCCAGGCGGGCCTCGGCGTCGGCGCGAATTCGCTCGGTGAGCTCGACGGCAGAATCGTTGCCGTGTCCGTGCATAAGGAGCGCGAACTCGTCGCCACCAACGCGGAAGAGGCCGGTGCCGGGCATGGCGTTTTCGCCAATGACCTGGGCGAAAACGCGCAGGATGTCGTCGCCGCGGGCGTGCCCGAAGCTGTCGTTCACGGCCTTGAACCCATCAAGGTCCATCATGACCATTGATACGGGGTGCATGCCCTTGTTGCCTTCAACCGCGCCCACGGCTTCTTCGAAGCCGCGCACGTTCCCGAGGCCCGTGAGGGGGTCGGTGGTGGCGATACGGCGAAGCACGTCGGCCTCGGTTTTCACGCGGGTGGCCTTGCGTTCGTGGACGAACATGGAGGCGATGAGGAAAGCGGCCAGTATGGCGCCGATGCCGAACAGCACCGGGGTCAATGCCGACTGGAAATCCGTCTGGCTATGCAACGCCGCGAGTTCGGACTCTGCTTCCGCCTCTCTGCGTACGGCCATTTCCTGGAGGACGACGGTCAGGGGATTCACCGCACCGTTCGGCTGGCTTTCAAGGTTCACCGGTTTCGGCAGCCCATCGGCAATCGAGGGGTCACCGAGATCACCCGCAAGGAGTGAATCGTACAGCCGCTCGTAGGCCACGAGGTACTCCGGCAACAGTTCGGCAAGGGGCGGTGGCGGGTCTTCCTGGAGGCGGGCGAAAACGTCAACGATCGGGGTGATGTACTTGTAGATCCACAGTGCGAACTCACGGTCGCTTTCCGCACCGGAATTAGCAATTGCGCTGAGCGCCGCAGTCATGGCCGCGATGTGTTCGGACTGCGGGGTCAGCCACGATGGGTCACCCGTAGCATCGAAGAACGTGGTGTGTATTTCGGCCAGGGTCGATTGCGTCGCCGCTTCCCGGTAGAGGTTGCCAGCGTCATGAGCGCTGGTGTAGGAGCTCACGTGCTGCGTGGTTCGATGGTCCATCCAAACCGTGAACCCGGCGACCGCGCCGAGAACAAGGAGGAGGGCGCCCGCGGAGATTCGGCTAATCGCTGAGGCGGTCATTTGACGCACTTCCTATACCTTCATACAGTCAGCACGTTTCGCTGGCGGTTGAAGGATGGCGGAGCCAAAACACGCCTGATTGGCCGAAGAAACTCTAGCCCTTCGCCTGTCCCTCGGCGCGAACGAAAGCAACGATCGCGTTCGCGTGGCCGTGACCCATACCGTGGTCAGCCTTCAGCCAGGCGACGATGTCCATGTGCCGCTCGAGCGGGCTTTCGCGAAGCATTGTCAGCCACTCCTCAATTGGGCGGCCGTACTTCGCTTCTATAGAAGGGAAGTAGGAAGCGGGTCCGTTGACCTTGTCCTGTGTTTTCCTGGCAACGGCTTCAGTCCCACATGGCCTTGCGGGAGTCGGGGTCGACGGGCGCGTTGCCACCGGAGTAGCCGGCGGGAGCGCCGTCCGCACGCCAGTCGGCTGCGCCGGTCATAAGCCCGGTTTCGGGGTCGGCGGAAATGGCGTTCATGCCGCCGCCGATACGGAATTGGACATCCACTTCGTGGCCCCGGCGTTCGAGTTCCGCTTTCAGTGCGGGAGTGTCCGCGAACGAGTCTTCCAGTTCGAGCACAGGACCGCGGTCCCACGCGCGTGGCGCTTCGATCGCTTCCTGCACGGGCATGCCGTGGTCAATGTAGTTCACGATCGACTGGAAGACCGACCCGAAGATGCGCAGCCCTCCGACTGACCCGAGGGCGAGCACGGGCTTGTCGTTGCGCAAAACGATGGTTGGCGACATGGAGGAAAGGATGCGCTTGCCCGGGGCAATGGAGTTCGTTCGTCCCGGGTGCGGGTCCATCAATTCCATGCAGTCGTTCAACAGCATGCCGGTCCCGGGCACGGTGACCTTGGAGCCGAAGCCCATGTGAAGCGTGTTGGTGGTCGCGACCACGTTCCCTTCGGCGTCCATGGCGGCGCAGGTGGTGGTGTTGCGGCTGTCGTGTTCGTTGGGGTTGCCGTGCTGGAACTGCTGCGCCCGCGACATATCGAGCTGGTCCCGGCGCTCTGCCGCGTACTCTTCCGACATCATCCACTCGAGGGGGATCTCGGTGGTCAGAGGATCGGCCATGAAGCGGGTGCGGTCGGCGAAGGCAATCTTCATGGCTTCGGCGACAAGGTGGACACCATCGGGTGTCCCGAATCCCATCTTCGCGACGTCCATGCCTTCGAAGATCTTCAGCATCTGGATGATGTGGGCGCCGCCGCTCGAAGGCGGGGCCATCGCCACGATCTCGTGCCCGCGATAGGTCCCTCGTACGGGCGGCCGCTCGTAAATCTGGTAGGAAGTGATGTCGTCCATGGTGATGAGGCCGCCGTTTGCAGCCATGTCATCGGCAATCGCCTTGCCGAGCGCCCCTCCATATAGATAGGAGGGACCTTCCTGCCCGCAGCGGTAGAGCGTCTCGCCATATTCGGGGCGGCGGATGATGTCACCCGGCTTCGGGAGCGCGCCGCCCGGGAGAAAGACCTTCGCGGTTTCCGGGAAACGGCGCATGTCGTCTTCAAACTTCTCAATGATGCTCACGAGGTAGGGGGTCGCCGCGAAGCCTTCGCGTGCAAAGCGCACGGCGGGCGCGACTACGTCGGCCAGGCTCAGCCGGCCGTACTTCTCGATCGCATGCGTCCAGCCCTTGAGTGTGCCGCCAACCGCCACCGCCTTGTGACCGGTTGCGTTCTCGTTGCCTTCGACGAGGTGGTCGATGGGGTTCCCGATGGGATGAAACATGTCCGGCTTCGAGGCCTTGGGCGTGACCGCATAGTTGTCGATCGTGGTGCATTCGCCGTTGGCCCAGCGGATGTTGACGAACCCAGCCCCGAAAATCGTGACCATCATCGGCTCTACAACAGTGAGCGCGAACATGGTCGAAACTGCGGCGTCGACGGCGTTGCCGCCCTTCATGAGCGTTTCGACACCCGCCAGCGAAGCCACCGGGTGGTTCGATGTCACCATCCCCTGCGAAGCGGTGACGGGTTGCTTGATGGTCCTGGTCCTCGCGGCGACTGTCATGGTGAACTCTCCGGTGCGGCTGCAGTGTTTCTACCTGACTTGGCGGGGCGCCACAAGCGGACGGCTACACGAACACGCGGGTCACGACCACCGCGGCCGTCCCTACGGAGCCAACGAGCAAGTACTCGGCCATGGTCGCCGGCTCAAGGTCGTGGTCGAGCAGGTGGTGCACGAGGCCGGTCGCAAGGTAGAAGCCGATGATGAGCAGCGCCCCGGCGAGGAGCCCGTCGAGGGGAAAGAAGTAGAGGACGATGCGTAGCTCAGCCATCGAAACGCCGATGGCCAGGCCCACGAGAAGCGAGCTCAGCCCGAGGAGGCGGCTTTCGCGAAGCAACTCAATGGCGAGCGCGACGCTCACAATCCCGACGAGGATCGAGGCAACGAGGATGTCCGTGTCGCGCACGAACAGCATGGTGTAAAGCGCAAACGCGACCAGGTAGGTAGCGATGGCGAGCACCAGGCGCATCGTCCCGTAGAGGCGGCTGCCGAAGTCCACGGTGTGGTATTCACCGACAACCACCACCGCCACAAAGACGGCCGCCAACAATCCCGCTCCTACGCGGGCATAGCCGTTCATCGCTTCGTGGATGAAGTACCCCGCACCGAGCACGGACATCGCCGGAAGCAAAGCGTAGGCGGCGACCGAAAGGGCAGTCGCCGGTTCGAAGCGCGGATGAGAGCGCACGGTACCATCGGTGGCGAGCGCGATGAGGCCGGCGGTTAGCCAGATGATCCACGACTGGTGAGGGCGGATTCCCAGGTAGGCCAGTATCCCTACGGATGCGACCAGGAACACGAGCACGACGCGCGTGCGAATGCCGATCGGGGCCGGGGAGAGAGCGTTGCGCTCCAGGAGAGTCACTCCGCGGCGAAGGTGGGCGTCTCGATGCCGTAGATCTCAGCGGCGTTACCCCACCAGAGACGATGGCGCTGGTCGTCGGTCAACTCCAGCTGGTCATACATGGCGTTGAAGCGCTCAATATGGCGGCCGATCTCTTCCATGCCGCAGTCGCTGCCCCAAAC
>CAZDZP010000182.1:0-5376 GCA_964509855.1 uncultured Anaerolineaceae bacterium
GACCTCGCCGCCGACGAACGCTTCGCCCATCAGCCCGTGCGCCACGCCAACCGCGAGTTACTGCGTGCCGAAATCGAAGCGTGGACCGCGACCCGCTCGCACTACGAGGCGCAGGAAGCGCTCCAGGCGGCGGGAGTCCCGGCGGCTGCAGCACTGAACTGCCTCGAAATCCTCTCCGACCCTCATGTCGTCGCGCGACACGGCTTCGAATATCCACACGTACCGAACGTGGGGCCGGCGCCGTATCCGCGCGTCGCTTTCACCCTCGACGAAACGCCGGTGCCCATCGCGAAGGCAGCGCCGGGTTTCGGCGAAGACAATCACGCTGTGTTCGGCGACCTGCTGGGTTTGCCCCCGGCGGAACTCGCGCGACTCGAAGAACTTGGCATCACCCCGCGCATCCCCGCGGAACACCACTAGCTACGGAGGAATCATGGCGGACGTCATTCTCAATTCGGTCGATGGGCCAGTGCGCACCATTACCCTGAACCGCCCCGAAAAGCGCAACGCCCTGAACAGCGACATGCTCCGCGGCCTGGAAGCCGCGTTCGCCGCGGAGCCGGGGAAGGAGGAGCGTGTCGCAGTGTTGCGCTCGACCGGCGCGGTGTTCTGCGCGGGCCTGGACCTGCGCGAGCGGCTGGCTGGCGGCCAGGTGGGCGGCGCCAGCCCCATCGAGCACGTGCTCGAATTGGTGGAGAACTACCCGCTGCCCGTGGTCGCCGTCGTGCAGGGCGACGCCATCGCCGGCGGCAACGAGCTGGCGCTGCATTGCGACTTCGTCGTGGCCGCGACCACCGCCCGCTTCGGTATGTCCCTTGCGCAAATCGGCCTCGCGCCCACGTGGTTCCTCGCGAAGAAGCTGCTGGAGGTTGCGGGGCCGGTTGCTACCCGCGAAGTGCTGTTGCTCGGTAACCCCATCCCGGCGACACGCATGCACGCGATGAACGTCATCTCTCGTATCGCCGAACCGCACGCGCTCGAGGCCGAGGCGGGCCTGATCGTCGAACGGCTGGCCGAGAACGCGCCGCTTTCGTTGCGCGCGATGAAGGCGCTGCTGGTTCGCGAAATGCAGTTCCGGGAGACAATCCCGCACGAAGACGTCGACCAGCTCGTCGACCTTGCCCGCGGCAGCGAGGATGCCAAAGAGGGCATGGCCGCCCGGCTCGAGAAGCGTGCGCCGCGCTTCCTCGGGCAGTAGGCTAAGCCGCCGTGAGACTTGCACTCGACAAACCGTGGATTGACCTCACCGACGAGAACGCCGGGCGACTGCCCGGTCACATGGGCGTGTACCAGCTGGCTGGGAAGGACGGGAGCGTCCTGCGTATCGGCTACGCCGGGGGGCGGGAACTCTTCGGCCTGCGGAGCGCGCTGCAGCGGGAGCTTTCGCTGCACCCCCCGGGGACGCGCTTTCGCTACGAAGTAAATACCCAGTACCAGAGCCGGTGGCGTGAGCTGCTCATGCTGCACAAGCGTGAATTCGGCGACGTGCCAGCGGGGAATGCGAACGACAGTCCGCGGCGGCTTGGCAGCCTCGGTTAACTCAACGACACCAGCCCGGGCGACAACTCGGAAGCGGAAGGATTCAACGTGGAACTCGAACTTTCGGACGAACAGAAACTCATCGTCGACACCGTGCGGCGCTACGTACACAACGAAATCGTCCCGCTCGAGGCCGACATGGACCCCGACGCCAGCGAACTCGAGCCGGAACACTACCAGCGGCTGCGCGGCATCGTCGAAGGCATGGGCTTCTACGGTCTGGATATTCCGGAGGAGTTCGGCGGCCCCGGCATCGACCTCGTCACGCGTACGCTCATGGCGATTGAGATGTCGCAGCACCGCGCCGGACTCTACGTCCCCTGCTACGACACCTTTGGCGGCGCCGGCCTGGCGCAGCTCTACGAAGCGAACGAGGACCAGAAGGAGCGCTACCTCTTCCCGACCCTCCGCGGCGAAAAGCACGGCTTCTTTGGGCTGACCGAACCCTCCGGCGGCAGCGACCCGGGCCGTGCCATCCAGACCACCGCCGTGAAGGATGGTGACGACTGGGTGCTGAACGGCGGCAAAATCTTCATTTCCGGCGCCGACACCGCCGAGTTCGGCATCGTCTTCGCCCGCACCGACTCCAGTGCCGGGCGCGGCGGCATCACCTGCTTCATCATCGACCGCGAAATGCCGGGCTTCCACGTGCGGCGCGTGGTGCACACGCTGCGCTCTTCGCGTTATGCCACGGAGCTCCAGTTCGACGACCTGCGCGTGCCTGCAGCGAACGTGCTTGGCGAGGTGAACAAGGGATTCGGGATCGCCAACGACCGCCTGAGCCGGCAGCGCATACCCTACGCCGCGAGCTGCATCGGGGTGGCTGTCGCCGCGCAGGAGATGGCGATCAGCTACGCGAAGCAGCGCGAGACCTTCGGCGACGTTCTCGCCAGCCGTCAGTCGATCCAATGGATGATCGTCGACAACGAAATCGACATCCGCACGAGCCGCTGGCTGACGCTGCAGGCCGCCGAGCTGGCCGAGAAGAAGAGGCCGTTCCGCACCGAAGCCGCCATGGCGAAGCTCGTCGCGACCGAGGCGGGCGGGCGCGTGGTGGACCGCGCCATGCAAATCCACGGCGGCTACGGCATGACGAAGGACCTCCCGCTTGAACGCTGGTATCGCGAAATGCGCATCCGCCGCGTAGGCGAAGGGCCGAGCGAGGTGCAGCGCCTGATCATGGCGCGAGACCTCTTGGGCGGCTCTTACCACTAAACAATTCGCAATGGCGGGATTCGTTAGCCTCACGTTGACGAAAGGGTGATGGATTCCTACGCTTAGCCTTGCCAGCCGGGCATGCTTGGGCAGCATCTTTCGAAGGACATCCCATGGCACAGATGCCTCCCCGGCCCGCGGGTGGCCCTCCCCGCAGTACCAACCGTCCCTCGCTCCGCGCGGCGACGGCGGTATTCCAACACCGGAACTACCGGCTGCTCTGGCTCTCCTCGACGTTTTCGTTCACCAGCATGCAAATGCAGCAGGTTGTGCGTGGCCTGCTCGCATGGGAATTGACCGAGTCGTTCACCGCCGTCGGCGCGATTGCGCTTTCGTTCGGTCTACCCATGCTGATGTTCGCGCTCATCGGCGGCTCACTTGCCGACCGCTTCGAGAAGCGCAACCTCACGCTCATGACGCAGGGTGCGACCGGCGTGCTCACGCTCGCGACTGCGGTCCTCATTGTTGTGGACCTCATGAACATCGAGTTCCTGTTCGGAGTTGGGCTCATCCAGGGGACCTTCTTCGCGCTTGGCATGCCCGCCCGCACGCCGCTCATGGCCGAAGTTGTCGGACCGCAGAACGTGATGAGTGCCATCGCCATGTCGAACGCGTCCATGAACGCCACGCGGCTCGTTGGCCCCGCCATAGCCGGTGTGGTTGTGGCGCAGTGGGGCTTCGGCACGGCGTACTTCATCCAGACCTTCTTCTACGTTCTCTCCGTCGCGACTCTGCTGTTCGTGCCGACGGGCATTGGTGCGGCAGCCCGTGCGATGGCCGCCGCAAAGGCTCCGCCGAAGGGCAACATGATGGTTGAAATCGGTCGCGGCTTGAAGTACGTCGCCACTGAATCACGGCTGCGCCTGCTGGTGGGGATGATGTTCATCCTCACCCTCTTCGCCATGCCCTACCAGGTTCTGCTGCCGGGATTTGTGCAGGATGACCTTGGCAAAGGCGAAAGCGCTGTCGGTGTCTTGCACGCCATCGCCGGGGGCGGTGCGCTCCTCGCCTCGCTCGCCGTGGCAACGCTCACGCAGTTCGACCGCAAACCGCTCCTGCAGTGGGTATGTGGTGTGCTCGGCGGCGGCGGGATGATCCTGCTGGCCGTCGCGTCGTCCGGGTTCGGCTACGCCGGGGCAATTGGCGCCATCTTCCTGCTGGGCATTGTGCTCACCGCGTACCAGACGCTGAACAACACGATGGTGATGGATGCCGCCCGGCCCGAATACTACGGACGCGTGATGAGCATCAACATGCTCACCTTCAGCGTGATGCCGATCATCGCGCTGCCGCTTGGAGCCATGGCCGACCGGTTGGGCGCCAACCAAACTTTCGTGTTGATGGGCTGCGTGGTGCTTGGCTTCATGCTGGTCGTGGCCGTGTTCAATGCGACCTACACCTTCGGGCGCTCAAAAGCTCGGGACCATGAGCCGCTCGTCGCGGAAGAAGAGCCCCCGGCAGCTGGCCCCGGGGAGCCTGGCGCGGTCGGCGCGTCGTCCTCGCGCTAGCGACGCTTCGCCACTACATCAGCTGTTCGGTCGCGGCGCGCTCCTCGCCGAAGGGGTCGTTCTCGAGGCCGCATTCGGTATCGAACACCATTGTTGGCCGGGATTCCGTGTTGTAAGCGGGCCAATCGCAAATGCGTGTTTGGCCCGGCTTCCCTGTGCGGGCGAACGAGAGCCACGCGTCCATCATGTTGTGCGAAAGCGCCTCCACCTGCGGCCCGGTGCCGGCGAAGCGGTCCTGGGTCGGCGCGTCCAGCGTCCCGAAGACGAACGGCATTTCCAACGCGTGACAGGACCCCAGTGCCCCGTGTCGCGCCGGGGACGCGTAGGTGAACAGGTAGACGAAGGTGTTTGGCTGATGGCCCGCCTGGGCAGCTGCCGTTCGAAGCGCGGGAACGCGGAAGCGGACGTCGCTGCCGATAGCGTCCAGGATATCGAGGTTCGTTGCCGGCAAACCCTTACCGTTTCGAGAATCGCGGTATGTGCCTATCAAGTCACGCGCATCGCTGTCCGCTGCATTCGGCAGCATCGCCACGACCTGCTTGAGCAGCGTGACATCTTCCATTTCGTCACGCCGGACCGTAGCGGCGAAGAGCTTCACTTCGTCGCGGTTTGTGCCGAGCAGCACAGGGACGTCCGCGGAAGAACCGGTGGCGATCGCATCGATTGGCCGCAAGGGTAGAGTATCGCCGTCCTCGATTGGCCCGAAGGGCAACCCCATGTTGCGGCTCGCCTTCGCCACGACCTTTCCCTGTGCTTCCACCAAGTCCTTGGCCGGAATGGTCAGCAGACGCTCCCCGTTGGTGATTTCCGGCCCAAGCGCGTCGATCATCGCGGTGACCACCCGTATTCCGTGAGCCCGGTCGTTCGAACGTCCGCTTCCGCTCTGCATGATGGCGCGATGGAACAGACCCTTCGCCGCTGGCATTGCGAGCAGAGTACCCACGGCCGCGGCCCCGGCTGATTCGCCGAAGATAGTGACGTTTTCCGGGTCACCGCCGAAGGCTGCGATGTTGTCACCCACCCACTCCAGCGCTGCGATCTGGTCCAGCTGACCGCCGTTCGCGGTCACGCCGGCGTTGGGCAGATGGTCGCCGAGGTGCAGATAGCCGAGCGC
>CAZDZP010000183.1:0-5372 GCA_964509855.1 uncultured Anaerolineaceae bacterium
ACCGGTTCGTAGTGTTCCGTCACTGCCAATGCGAACAACGCCCGTGGGCGGCCGTGTTGGCAAGTGACCGTTTTCTGGAGAGGGAGAGAACACCTACGTGAACGAACCAATCGAAAAGTCCAGCCTGTTCAGCCTGAAGCGCGGCATCTCACGCCGGCGCCTTCTGACGGGTGGCTCGGCTCTCGCGGCCACAGCTGCCCTTGGTGGCCTGCTGACCGCCTGCGGAGACGACGATGACGATGAGACGCCCGCGCCTACTACGGCCACTGGCGCCACGTCCGAACCTGGAACTGACCCCATCAAGGTCGGCATCCTCCATTCGTTGAGCGGCACCATGGCTGTGTCCGAAGTCGCAGTGAAAGAAGCCGACGTCATGGCCATCAAGGAGATCAACGACGCCGGCGGCGTCCTCGGTCGCCAGATCGAGTACATCATCGAAGACGGCGCCTCCGACTGGCCCACG
Source organism: uncultured Anaerolineaceae bacterium (assembly GCA_964509855.1). Taxonomy (GTDB): domain Bacteria; phylum Chloroflexota; class Dehalococcoidia; order Tepidiformales; family Tepidiformaceae; genus CAZDZP01. The sequence continues at coordinate 464 of CAZDZP010000183.1, forward strand.
TTCGCTGAAAAGGCCACCAAGCTCATCGATAGCGATGGCGTTGCCTGCGTCTTCGGCTGTTGGACCTCCGCCAGCCGAAAGCAAGTTCTCCCCATCTTCGAATCCAAGAAGGCTCTGCTCTACTACCCGGTCCAGTACGAAGGGCTCGAGTCCTCGCCCTACATCTTCTACACCGGTGCCACCACCAACCAGCAGATTGTCCCCAGCGTTGAGTACCTGCTCGAAGAAGGCAAGACCAAGTTCTTCCTGCTTGGGTCGGACTACGTCTTCCCGCGCACAGCCAATCTCATCATCAAGGCGCAGCTCGAAGCCTCCGGTGGTGAAACGCTCGCGGAGGAGTACACCCCGCTCGGACATACTGACTACTCCACCGTCATCAGCAAGATCAAGGCAGCGAATCCCGACGTCGTCTACAACACGTTGAACGGTGACAGCAACGTCGCATTCTTTAAGCAGCTCGCAGACGCTGGCATTACCGCTGCGGACCTCACGACGCTTTCGGTGAGTATCGCGGAAGAAGAGTCCGCTGCCATTGGCGGCGAATACATGGCCGACCACCTCGTCGCCTGGAACTATTACCAGACGGTCGACACTCCGGAGAACGCAACCTTCGTCGCGAATTACCACGCCCACACCGAAGAGGCCGGCAACAAGCGCCCAACCTCCGACCCGGTCGAAGCGGCTTACATTTCCGTTTACCTGTGGGCGATGGCGGTGGAAAAGGCCGGGACAATCGAAGTCGAAGCGGTTAAGGCTGCCATGGCGGGCCTCGAATTCGCCGCCCCAGAAGGCCCGGTCACAGTCCACGCGGAGAACCACCACATCTCCAAGACCGTCCGAATCGGCAAGATCCGGGAGGATGCCCTCATCGACGAAATCTGGGCCACCGATGGCCCGGTCGAGCCCGACCCTTACCTCGAAACCTACAGCTGGGGCGACGCCGTTCGCAGCTAGCAACCGGGGAGAACCTGCGGGCTGTGTCCGGTTCGACCGGGCACAGCCCTTTGAACAAGGCAAGGGACGGCATGGACATCTTTCTGGCTCAGCTCTTCAACGGGCTGAGCGTGGGTTCAATCTTGTTGCTGGTGGCCATTGGGCTGGCGTTCTCCTTCGGGTTGATGAACGTCATCAACATGGCCCACGGCGAATTCATCATGGTGGGCGCCTACTGTGCCTACGTGACGCAGAACGTCTTCCAGGACGTCTTCGGCTCAGGCGGCATCGACGCCTACTTCCTCTTCGCCATTCCGTTCGCGTTTCTCGTCGCCGGGAGCATGGGCATGGTGCTCGAGCGCACCCTCGTGCGACGCCTCTACAAGCGGCCACTTGATACCCTTCTCGCGACGTGGGGCGTTGGCCTCATGCTGCAACAGGGCGCCCGCAGCATCTTTGGAGCGCCAAACGTGCAGGTCGTTGCGCCGGAATGGTTGCGCGGCGGCATCGAAGTGACAGGGGCGTTCAGCATGCCCTACGTCCGGCTCTTCATCATCGCGATGGTGATAGTCGCCATCGTCGGCGTGTGGCTATACCTCACGAAATCGAGTGCTGGACGCAAGACCCGGGCAGTAATGCAGAACCGCGAAGTCGCCGGTGCCCTCGGTGTCGTCACTCCCCGGATAGACATGCTCACTTTCGGGCTCGGCTCCGGGCTCGCCGGTGTTGCCGGGTGCGCGCTCGCACTCATTGGCCCCATTGGTCCCTCCATCGGCACGTACTACCTGGTCGACGCGTTCCTCGTCGTCACGCTCGGTGGCATCGGGCAAATCGTGGGCACGATGGTTGCCGCGCTTTCCATTGGCTGGGCGAACGCCATCTTCGAATACCAGACCTCCGCGTCGATGGCCAAGGTCATCGTGTTTGCAATGGTCATCGCCTTCTTGCAATTCCGGCCGGCCGGCATCGTTGGCCGCAGAGCGGCGAGGTAGGAAACAATGCTCGCAAACCTCACATCGCCACCCGCTGGAATGAACAGGACTGGCCGCTGGTCGCTCGTTCGCGATCTCGCACCCGTTGCCGTGCTCTTCGTTCTGCTCATGTTCGTCGCGCCGCTGTTGCTCTCCGACTTCCGCCAGGGCCTGCTGGCCAAGTACCTCACCTTCGCCATACTCGCCATCGGTATCGACCTGATCTGGGGCTACACCGGCATTCTCAGTCTCGGCCAGGCCGTTTGGTTCGGGCTCGGTGGCTACGCGATGGCGATGTATCTCAAGCTCGTTGCCTCGGGCGACGCCATCCCGGACTTCATGACGTGGAGCGGCGTGCGGGAGATGCCCTGGTTCTGGGAGCCGTTCCAGTTCGCGTGGTTCGCCCTCCCGCTTGCGGTCATTGGCCCGGGACTCCTTGGCTTCGTCTTCGGCCTGCTCATGTTCCGAAGCCGCTTGAAGGGTGCGTACTTCGCCATCGTCTCCCAGGCGCTCGCGATGATCCTCGGGCTCTTCCTCGTCGCCCAGCAGGGCTACACCGGTGGCACCAGCGGCATCACCAACTTCTCCACGATCTTCGGACGTTCGCTCGCCAGCCAGGACACCAAGGACCTCCTCTACATTGCGACGGTCGTCGCGCTCGTGCTGACCTACCTCATCGCCCTCTGGATCACCCGCTCTCGTATGGGCCGCGTCCTTGTCGCTATCCGCGATGACGAAGAGCGCGTGCGTTTCGCCGGCTACAACGTCGCCTTCTACAAGGCGCTCATCTTCGCCGTTTCCGCGGCGATGGCCGGTCTCGCGGGGGCGCTTTTCGTGCCGCAAGTCGGGGCGATTACCCCGTCCGCAGTGGGCATCGTGCCATCCATTGAGTACGTGCTGCTCGTCGCGGTCGGCGGGCGTGGAACGCTTTCCGGGGCCGTCGTAGGCGCAATCGTCGTCAGCTGGTTGCGGAGCACCCTTAGCGAAATCTTCCCGGAAACGTGGGTGTACTTCTACGGTGCGTTGTTTATCGGCGCCGTGTTGCTGTTCCCGACTGGCATCGTCGGCTTTGCCAGGATGGGGCAAGAGTTCATTGCTCGCCAGGTTCGGCGGTTGCGTTCTGGTTCGGCCTCGGGGCCATCCCAGGCGAGATCGGCCAGCGAGGTCGAGGCGCAGGGGGTGTCCGGTGCGGAGTGACCCAATGCTTTCCGCTGAGCACCTCGTCGTTAGTTTTGACGGCTTCCGGGTCCTCGACGACCTGAGCCTCATGCTCGACCAGGGCGAACTACGCTTCCTCATCGGGCCGAACGGCGCTGGCAAGACTACCTTCATGGACGTCATTTCCGGCAAGGTTCGCAGTGACTCAGGGCGCGTCATCTTCGTCGATGGCGCGGACCTTGCCCACATGACGGAAGACCAGATTGTTCGCCGCGGCGTGGGGCGCAAGTTTCAAACACCGTCCGTCTTTGGCAGCCTCAGTTGCTACCAGAATGTTGAGGTCGCGGCCGGCTTTCGCGACGGCGTCCTGCGCATGCTCATGCCAACCAGTGGCCAGCGCCGCGCGAAGATCGAATGGGCGCTGGAGCGCGTCGGCCTCATCGAACGTCGTGACGTCCCCGCCAGCGCCCTTTCGCACGGCGAACGCCAATGGCTCGAAATCGGAATGCTGCTCGCCCAGGACCCCAAGCTCCTGCTCCTCGATGAACCCGTCGCCGGCATGACCGGCCGGGAGCGCGAACTTACCGGCGAGCTCCTCCACGCCCTTGAGGGCGACCACACCCTGTTGGTCACCGAACACGACATGGACTTCGTTCGCCAGTTCTCCCGCAAAGTCACGGTGCTCCACATGGGCAAACTGCTCCGCGAAGGAACGGTCGATGTAATCCAATCCGACCCCGAAGTGCAGGAAGTTTACACGGGGCGAACCCAACGCCATTCGGAGGTTGCGTAATGACAATAGCGACAATGCTGCGGAGTCGAATCGGTCTCGGTGGAGAGGGTGGCGAAGTGGAGACCGACTCGGCGTCGCTCCTCGAGGTGAACGCAGTCTCCGTTGCCTATGGCCAGAGTGTCGTCGTGCGTGATGTCACCGTGAAGGCTAGCGAGGGCGAGGTGATATGTGTCATGGGCCGGAACGGTGCCGGCAAAACGACTCTGATGAAGTCCATCATGGGCGTCCTTCCCGCACGCCGGGGACGCGTCAACTTCGATGGCAAGGACCTGACCCGCAAGGCGTCCTATCGGCGGGCTCGCGCCGGGATCGGTTACGTGCCCCAGGGTCGCGGAATCTTCCCGCACCTCACCGTGCTCGAGAACCTTCAGATGGGACTCGAACCCGTGGGCGGCAAGGAAACGGGCCAACTCGACGAAGTGCACGAGATGTTTCCCGTGCTCAACGCGATGGGCAAGCGCACGGCCGGCGTTCTCTCCGGCGGGCAACAACAGCAACTGGCAATCGGCCGAGCACTCATGGGGCGCCCGAAACTCCTGCTGCTCGACGAACCGACCGAAGGCATCCAGCCGAACATCGTCGAGCAAATCGAGGGCGTGATCGGCTCGCTGCGCGGTACGATGACCATCCTCCTGGTCGAACAGTTCCTCGGATTCGCCCTTGCCAATGCAGACCACTGTTACGTGCTCGAACGCGGCGAAGTCACCGTAAGCGGCACCCCTGCCGAACTCGACGTCGAACGGCTGCAAGAGGCGTTAGCCGTGTAGCCTGGCCCTGGCTTCGCAATCGTCCGTTCTGAAGAACTCACGGCCTGCTCTCTCAGCGACCGCGTTCACGAACGCCGTCGCATCGCCCAGCGTTCCCCCGAGCGCCCGGAAACTGAGCAGACCGGGCGCAAGGGTGCTCGCGCCGCCAACCATCGAACCTGGAAGCTCCAGTGCCTGCCACCAGTCGCTGTTCGCCAGGTCCCAGTGGCCCACGGCGAGGATGTTTACGAACACGCCCGCTCCTGCGAAGCCTCCCGGTCCATCGAGTGTGCCCTCCCCGGTAGCCT
>CAZDZP010000184.1:0-5311 GCA_964509855.1 uncultured Anaerolineaceae bacterium
AGCTGCCGTAACTGCCTACCTCGGGGCCGAATTCCCCGGTCACGCCGTCATGGGCGAAGAGCAGGCCCCCGGCATCACTTCCGACGGCTGGATGTGGGTCATCGATCCCGTCGACGGCACGAAGAACTTCTCCCGCGGAATCCCGCACTTCGCCTACAACATCGCTCTGTGTTGGGGCAGTGAGCCCGTTCTCGCGCTCACCCTGCACCCGGTCACGAATGAGCTCTTTTACGCCGTGAAGGGCCAGGGAGCGACGCTCAACGGCAATCCCATCCACGTGGGCGAAACGCCCGACGTCGCCAACGCAGTCGTCGCCGCCGATCTCGGCTACGAAGACCACCGCGGTGCTCTCCAGCTCGACCTCGCGCGAGCCATCTTTCCGAAGGTCCAAAGCTGGCGCGTCCCCGGGTCCGCCGCCCTCGGCTTCGCCTACGCCGCCGCAGGCCGCTGGGACCTCTACCTGCACTCGTACCTCAAGCCATGGGATTCCGCAGCCGGGCTCCTCCTCGTCCGCGAAGCCGGAGGCGTTGTGACGGACCGCGACGGTGCAGAGGCCACCATATACAGCGAAGGCGCGGCTGCCGGCGGAAAAGCCGTCCACGCCGACTTCGTTTCGAAGTACGGCAGCCTCCCCTGGCGCTAACGTAAGGTCTGCCCCCTACCGGCGCGGCGCTCAGCGTTCTATGCTTCCCGCCGTGAAAGCCGAAATTATTGCCATTGGAACCGAGATCCTGCTCGGGGAGATCATCGACACCAACAGCGCCCACATCGCGCAGCAACTCCCCGAACTCGGGATCGACCTCTACTACAAGTCCGTCGTCGGCGATAACCGCGGCCGCGTCATGGAGACCTTCCAGCGCGCCTGGGACCGCTCGGATCTCGTCATCACCACCGGAGGCCTTGGCCCCACGGAAGACGACATGACCCGCGAAGGTATCGCCGAACTCCTTGGCGAAGAACCCTTCGTCGACCCGGACCTCGAACAGCACCTGCGGGGCTTCTTCGCTTCCCGCGGCTATCCAATGCCCGAATCCAACATCAAGCAGGCATGGCTGCTCCCAAGCGCACGCGCCATCGACAACCCCCGCGGCACCGCGCCCGGGTGGTGGGTCGAACGCGACGGCAAGATCATCGTCTCCATGCCCGGCGTCCCCGGCGAAATGGAACGCATGTGGCAAAAGGAAGTTCGCCCTGAACTCGAAAGGCGTTCCGACGGCCAGGTGCTCGTCACCCGCACGCTCAAGACGCTCGGCATCGGCGAAGGCACCGTCGACGAAATGGCCCGCCCCCTTTACTCCACGCCGAACATCGGCATCGGCACCTACGCCCGCCAGGACGGCGTCCACCTTCGCATCGGCGCAAAAGGCGCGACGCGTGAGGAAGCATGGTCCCGCATCCGCCCCGTCGAAGCCGAACTCGACCAGATCTTTGGGCGCGCTATCTGGGGCCGCGACGAAGACACGCTCGAAGGCGCCATCGCCGACATGCTTCACCAGCAGGACCAGACCGTCGCGGTCATGGAGTCGGCCACCGGCGGCTACGTCTCCAGTATCCTCACAGACGTTGCTGGCGCCACCGGCTACTACGCCGGCGGGCTGGTTACCTACCACGCACAACACAAGATCGACGCCGGCGTGCCCCCGGAAGTCATCACCATGCACGGGATCGTGTCTCAGGAAACCGCGAAGGCGATGGCCGTCGCCGTCCGCGAACGGTTCCGCAGCGGCTACGGTCTCGGCGTCACCGGTGTGCTCGGCCCCGACCCCATGGAAGGCATCCCGCCCGGCACCGTGCACGTCGCCGTCGCCACGCCCGATGGCGACGAACAGGTGATGACGATGACCATGAACCAGGGGCGTGCCGCCGTGAAGCGCCGTGCGGTCACCACCGCCCTACTCCTGCTCCGCCGCACCCTCATCGAAGCGGCCGAGCGCTAGGAACTCACGCAACGCAGGTACGGCTTCGGCAACGGAAGCCGTCCGCGTGATGTTGTCGCGGATCAGCCACGCGTTTCGCGGCCAATCCAGCAGGAATACCCGGGGGAGAAGCTCACTGAGCCACTCCGCCGTGTGGGGGTCATCCTCGAAGTGCGCCACCGAACCCAGCTCGCGCACTTTGCGCACTTTGAACTGCGCCGAAGTCTCCTTCCACGACGGCCTCAGGTGGATCTCCGGCACCACGCTAAAATGCTTTCGATACCAACGCTCCGTGAGACCGCGGGCCTGCTCTCCCCTCGCGGAAAGCACCTTGCAGTCAGCCAACTCCATCGCCGCAAGGAAGCCTTCCCGCGCTCCCGGCATCGGCTTGCGAAACGCGTAGCGCACCGTCTCCGTCCGCCAGAGCAGATTCTTCTTGCCCGGTGCATCCCGGCGTTTCCCGATGCCTTTGCCGGGGTTGATACCGAACGGCGGCCGGCAGAGGACGCCATCCATGTCAAAAGTCACAACCGGTCTATCCATTCCGCCGATCGTACCGCCATAACCGTAGCCGTCGAAGTGCTTCGCGAATCGTCACTGAAAAAGCATGCCGCTATACTCCGCCCATAACACCTTTTCGGAGCCATCAATGCTGTTTTCGGTCCGCTTGGTTTCCCGCCAGCCTCACGACATCACCCCCGAAAGCTGGCAAACGCTCGTGGCCGAGCAGCTGCGCTTCATGAAGTCCCTCTACGACCAGGGCAAAGTGAAAAGCGTTTATCGCGAAACCGGCGCCGGCGTCCTCGCCATCTTCGATGTGGCAGATCCGCGCGAAATGGACTCGCTCATCGCTCAGCTGCCCATGGCCCGGTACTTCGAATCAACCGCAGCCCACGCCATGTGGGACATGGTTCCAACCCTGGAGGCCCTATGAGCGACGACACACTGAACCTCGACGACTTTAAGGGCGCGATGGGCTCCTGGGCGGCCGGCGTCACAGTCGTCACCACCGAGCTGAACGGCAAGGTCTACGGCCTCACGGTTTCGAGCTTCTCATCGCTCTCGGTAGAACCCGTTCTCGTGCTCGCTTGCATCATGAACAGCAACAACCTCGCCGAAATGGTGAAGGACTCCCAGAAGTTTGGCATCAGCATCCTCGCCGAAGGCCAGGACGACATCTCGAACTTCTTCTCCAAGTCCGGCCGCGAACCCGTCGAGAGCTACACAGACTTCCCCACGGAAACGTGGGCCACGGGCTCGCCCCTGGTTTCGGGCGCCATCGCCCATGTGGACTGTGAAGTGCACGAACTCCTTCCCGGCGGTGACCACACCATCCTCGTCGGCAAGGTCGTGGCCGCGCGTTACGAGCCGGAGAAAATGCCACTCATCTACTTCCGCCGGGGCTATCGCCCTCTCAACATGGATTAACGATGGCAGTACGCGTCCTAATCGAGCGGCAGATTGTTCCCAACGAAAAACAGGCCGTGTTCCAACTGCTACGGAAGCTGCGTTCGCGTTGCCTCGAAGAGCCCGGCTATATCAGCGGCGAAACTCTGCGTGACAACGCGGACGAAAACACCATCGTGGTCATCAGCACATGGTTTGGCCTTATGGACTGGAAGTCGTGGTACGCCTCCGAAGATCGCAAGGCCTTCGAACAAGAAATCCGCCAGCACCTGCGCGGCCCTGAACGCGTGCAAGTGCTGCTGGAAGGAATCTCGGACCGGCTCTCTGGAGCCTGAGCGCGCCGTCACTGGCGCATTTGTGCGAACGCGCACAAACTTTGCACGTTCCTTGGGCGTAGCGGTACTATCCGCGCGGAGGAGTTGCCTGTGTCACCTGCATTAGCATTCTTGGGAATCTCCATTCTCGGAACTTGGGGCCTCGCGTCTATTGCCCTCATCGTTGGCGGATTGATTCTGATCATCTCGCCCGGCGATGCCCTAACCAGCTCGGACCCAATGCTTGGTGGCATTGTTCTGCTCATTGCCGGCCTCGTCTCCGGTGGCGTCATGCAGGTCGTCGTTGGACCCCTGCTCGGAGTCGACCCCCCGCTCCCCATCAAAGCCAAGAGCATCCTCACGCCCGACCGCCTCAAGCGCTGGGCTAACGCCGGCGCCCTCACCGACTTTGAAAGCGGCGTCCCGAAGGAAGTCCGCATCCGCACGAACCGCGTGACCATCATCCGCGAAGGCGAAACGGCCTACGCAATGAACGGCCTATGCTCGCACGCCCGCCTACCCATGGCTGGCTTCCCCGGCTCCCCCATCAAGCCCGAGCCCATCCGCGACGACTGCATCACCTGCCCCTTCCACGGCGCACGCTTCGAAGTCGCGACCGGCAAGGTAGTGCGCCAGCCTTTCACCAGCGAGTGGAACAACAGCCACCCCTTCCTCGGGCGCGTCCAGTCGAAGCTCCTCTTCTTCAACAAGAAGGCCGAAGACATCCAGACCTACCCGGTCGAAATCGAAGATGGCAACATCATGGTCAAGGTCCCCCGCTAGGAATCACCCTCGAACCATAACGAAAGAGGCGAGCCAACAGCTCGCCTCTTTCTCGTCTCGGTTCCTGGCGCGCTACTCGACCCAACGTGATGTCCAACCGTCCTCCGGCTGTTGCGCCGCGAACTCCCACTCCTCCTGCCAACGGTCCATGAACACCACGTTCTTCACAGGCTTTCGCCGCACCGGCCCGTGGTTGTCTGTCGGGTAGCCCATCGGCAGCAGGCAGTACACCTGGTTGTTCTCCGGAATCCCGGTCATCTCCATCAATTCGTCCACGTGGCCAAGAGGGAGATTGAACACCGAGCCGCCGAGCCCTAGCGCCCGCGCCGCCAGCAACAGATTTTGTACCGCAGGGAAGATGCTTCCCCCGGGCGTCGAGTGCCGCCCACGCAGCCCGCAGGCGACAACCACAACCGGCGCCTCCCCAACATGGTGCACTAGGTGCTCCACGCTCCGTAACGATAACCGGCGCGTGCGCGGCAACTCGTCCATTGCCGCAGGATTCTGCGAGTACTCCGGCTGGTAGCGATTCCAGCCCTCCATTGCCCATTGTTGCAGCTTCGCTTTCACCGCCGGGTCCTTGATGACCAGGAAGCGCCAGTCCTGCACATTTTGTCCCGATGGCGCACGTATCGCCGCATCGAACACCTGGAACAGCACATCGTCCGGGATGGGGTCCGGCTTGAACCGCCGCAAGGCACGCGCCGTGTACAGGTTGCGAAACAGTGGTGGGTCGGACTCTGGAATGGTCATGGCGAATACTCCTTGCGCAAACTGGCCGCGCAACCGGCTGGTCAACAGACTCTACCGGCGTTCCGCATCCCCGGCACCGTTTGCCTGCGGCCCCAAGCGGCATCTCCCGCTACACTGTCGAAGCGCTCCTGGAGGTAC
>CAZDZP010000185.1:0-5305 GCA_964509855.1 uncultured Anaerolineaceae bacterium
GGCTGAGCACCTGCATGTCGATATCTCAGGCGGCCAGTCCGCGTTCGGCGAGCTTCGCCTGGATGTAGGTGCGCCGGCCCACATGCGCCGTATCGAAGAGGATGCGTTTTTCGCCTTCGATGAGGATGACCGAGCAGAAGCCGATGGTGCCCACGTCGGTCCCAATCCCGAATCCCTGCGCGATGACGTCGATGCGTGGCATGGAGTGCCTCCCTGCGTTTCGCGGGATTCTAGCCGAAGGGGTCAAACCGCGCGTCGCCGTTCGTAGTGCGATCTTGTTTGGCGCCGGTAACGCGAAGTTCTCAGGCTGCAGCCGCGCTTAGAGCCGTCCGTGCCATACTTGCGGCAGCCCGGGCTTTCGTAATGCGCCCGGCTGGAAGGGCTGAAAGCGCGCGTGCAAGCTGGCGACGGGCCTTTCTCAGTCTTCGGAAACTCCCAGTTCCGCCTTCTCTTCATCGGCACCACCCTCGCGATGCTTGCCTTCGGCATGATGCAGGTGGCCCAGGGTGTGGTCGCCTTCAACCTCACCGGGAAGAACAGCGCCGTCGGTTTCGTCTTCCTCGGGCAGGGCATTTCCATGCTGTTGCTGAGCCCGCTGGGTGGCACACTTTCGGACCGCGTTTCCAAAAAGAAGCTGCTCACCGGCGCGCAGTTCGTTATCGGCGCGATGTTCGGGCTCATTGCCGTGCTCATCTACACGGGCGTCATCACGATCATGATTCTCGCGGGGGCCAGTCTCGTGCTTGGCTGCATGTACGCGATGATGGGCCCGACCCGCCAGGCCTGGGTCGGAGACCTGCTCACCGGCCCCGAACTCGCGCGCGGCGTGGCGCTCCAGCAGCTCATGATGAACACGACCCGTATCGCCGGGCCGCTGATCGCCGGCGTGCTCATCGCGACGAACGGCATCGGTACCGGGGGCACCTATGCGGCGATGGCGATCCTCTTCGCGGCCGTGGTGCTCGTGCTCCTGCGCATGGCGCCGAGTCCGCCAAGGCACCGTGAGAACCCCACGTCCGTGCGCGTCGACCTGAGCGAAGGCTTTGGCTACGTGTGGCGCACGAGCGAAGTGCGGTCGCTGGCCATCGTGTTCGTGGGCGTCGTGCTCACGGGATTCACCTACCAGGCGATCATGCCCGGCTTTCTCGAAAACTCACTCGGCCAGCCCGCCAGCTACCTCGGCGTGCTGTACGGCGCGACCGCGATCGGCGGCATCCTCGTAACCCTGGTGCTCGCCGCCCGCCCGCCGGAAAACGCAACAAAGCCGATGATCGTCTTCGGAATCGGCATGGCCGTCTCGCTCGCGCTCCTTGGCGTTTCGCCGGACTTCATGACCGCGCTTGGCGTGGCTGCCTTCGTCGGCGCATCTTCCAGCGGCTTTCAGATGCTCAACAACATCAGCCTGATGCGCGCCAGCGACCCGAAGTACTTCGGCCGCGTGATGGCAGTGACGATGATGGCCTTCGGCGTGAACAGCATCGTTTCGTACCCGGTCGGCCTCACCGCGGACGAAATCGGCGAGCGCGCGACGCTAATCCTGCTCGGCGCTGGCTGCATGTTGGTGGTGTTGGCGGGCGCGATTTTTTCGCCACGGCGCAACTGAACAAGGTGCGCAACACCTTGGGGGCCGTTTTGTACTGCAATGCGACTGTTACGCAGTTGGCCTCCCCGGTTATCCGGGATGAATGCCGGGGGGACTACTGTTCTCACAACGCAATTGCGTGCCCAGGAGAACACAAATGCCAGCACTTGGAATCAGCCTCATCCTCATCACCGTCGGCGCCATTCTCGCCTTCGCAGTGACCACCACCGTGGAAGGCGTCGCGATCGACACGGTCGGCGTCATCCTCATGTCGGTCGGCTTCATCGGCATCCTCATCTCGATGCTCTTCCTGATGAGCTTCTCGCCCTTCAGCCGCACGACGTCCACGACGCGTGTGGTGGACGAACCGGTCGACCACACTCACGTCTAGTAGCCCCTTCCGGAGCACCCCCTCCCGGATTCAAGGGTAAACAAAGCGGGCGAGCACACGAGTGCTCGCCCGCTTTTGTGTCCGTGGGCGGCGCTACTCCCAGCGGAAGCGCCAGAGGGTTATCGCCAATGCCACCACCAGGAACCCGGCGATGATGCCATTGGCGCCCCACGCCCAACCGTAGCCCAGCCATGCATCCTGCAACGAAACGATGACGTGCGTGAGCGGCAGGATTTCGCTGAAGTTTTGCATCGGCGTCGAAAGCACTTCGCGGGGCGGCCCTGCCCCGCTGATGAACATCATGACGAAGAACAGGATGAGCCCCGCTCCCTGCGCCGCCCGCGCCGTCGGCAGCAGCCCGCCGAGCAGCAGGCCAATCGCGGCGAAGGCAATTCCGCTCAGCCCGAAGGCCACGACGACCGCTGGCCACGATTCAGGTAGACGCGAATCGTAGACGGTCATCGAGGCGGCGCTAATGGCGACCGCGCCGATGAGACTCATCGCGATCGCCACCATCCCCTGTGATGCCAGCACTGCGACGAGCGGCATGCCCGCTGCGTGGTAGCGGCGGAGAACGCCCTGCTCGCGGTAGGCCGCCAGCCGGAGTGGCAGGCTAATCAACCCGACCGAGGCCATCACCAGCCCCACGTAGGCCGGCAGGTAGTAGCGCGTCGGCGAAACGCCTCTCCACACGCGAAAGTCTTCCTCGTCCTGCGGAGTCTCGCTGCCGAACACACCGCCGAGGACGAACAGCACGAAGAACGGGAAGGCGAACGCGAAAATCACCGCGAGCGGCTCCCGCAGGAAGAGCTTCGTTTCGATCCAGGTAAGCTTCAGCGTCGTGTTCATGCGCCAGGCACCGTTTGTGTGAGCTGCATGTACGCGTCCTCCAGCGACGGGCGGCGCACTTCCAGGTCTTCGGGAGCGAAGCCGCGCGCGACCAGCGCCGCCGCGACGTGCGCCAGCAACGGACCCTCGCCGCGGACGGTGACCTGCCCTGCGGCGTGCTCAACGGCCTGCGCACCCGGGCACTGCTGCAGCCAGTCGAAGCTGTCGGCGACTTCGCCGGCGGAGAAGGTGACGACGCTGCCGCCTCCCGCTCCCCGCGCCAGTCCGGCGGGGGTGTCGACAGCGACGACTTCGCCCCCACGGAAGACTGCGATGCGGTCGCAGAGCGCCTCCGCTTCGTCCATGAAGTGCGTGACGAGCACGACTGTGGCGCCGCCTTCGCGCACCCGCCGGATGTGTTCCCACGTGGCTCGGCGCGCGGCGGGGTCGAGACCCGTCGTCATCTCGTCGAGGAAGACGAGGGATGGGTTGCCGACCAATGCAAGCGCGATGAACAGCCGCTGCTGCTGGCCGCCGGAGAGGTTGCCGAACGCGGCGTTGCGCTTTTCCCAGAGGTCCCAGTCCCGCGCCGCTTGCTGCCAGCCGATGGCGCCCGGCGACACCGAGGCGAAGAGGTCGAGCGCCTCCCACACGCGCATACGATCGGGGAGCGCCGACTGCTGCAGCTGGCTGCCGATGCGCCGCCGCAGTTCGTTCGCCTGCGTCCGCGGGTCCAGCCCTAGAACCCGCACCTCCCCGCCGTCCGGCGTTCGAAGCCCCTGGAGACATTCGACGCTCGTAGTCTTGCCCGATCCGTTCGGGCCGATGCTCCCGAACACTTCGCCGGCTTCGACCCCGAACGAAACGTCGCGCACGGCGGTCACATCGCCGTAAGCCTTTCGCAGGTGTTGGACTTCGATTGCTTGCATCGGCGGCAGTGTATCGCGGCAGCGCAATGCCCTGTGTCACGAAGCGGCGGGAGCGGCGTCACAGATGTGTCACATCGCGGCGAAATCGCGTGGATTGCTACGCCACGGGCTTCCGCATGAACACCCGGTCGTAGCCGCCGTCGTGCCTCCGCTCCGTCTCTTCCCACCCGAGGCGGCGGTAGAGCGCGATGTTCTCGGTCATCAGCGCGTTCGTGTAGAGGCGCAGTTCGGTGACGCCGAGTTCGCGGGCGCGTGCCTCCGCCATCTCCAGCAGGGCGCGCCCGATGCCACGCCCCTGGCACGCAGGATGCACGGAGACGTTGTCGACAAACAGATGATCGGACTTCGGGACCAGGACGAGCGCCGCCGCCAACGAAGCATCCTCCTCGAGCACCCAAACTTCGTGTTCGCGAATCACTCCTGCGTAATCGTCCAACATCGGAGCCGGGGTCACCCCGATGCGTTCGACGTAATGCCCGTAGGCGAGCTGGACGAGCTCCGCGACCGCTTCAGCGTCAGCCGAGACAGCCCGCCGCAATCCCGGCTGGCCGCTGTCCGCGAGGGTCACGGCAGGAAGGCGATCCGGCTCGTTTGGCCGAGCTGGCTGGCAATCGCCGACTGCGCGTCCTCCACGAAGTCGACCAGCAGCGACCGCGTATCCCGTGGGTCGATGATGTCTTCAACGGCGAAGGCGTGGGCAGTGCGAAACGGCGACTGCAGAGCGTCGAGGCGTGCTTCGATCTCGGCGCGCTTCGCCGCGGGGTCGTCGGCCGCGTCGATTTCGCGACGATAGGCCACCGAGACGCCGCCCTCGATGTGCATCGAACCCCAATGCCCGGACGGCCACGCGAAGCGCCGGTACATCGCCCGGCCGCCGCGGTAGTGGAGTCCCCCCGCCACGCCGTAGACCTGCCGCATGATGAACGTTATGTACGGCGTCTGCGAAAGCGAGAGCAGCGAGACGGCCCTGGCGCCCGCGCGGACGATGCCCTGCTTCTCCTCTTCCAGCCCGATCATGAAGCCCGGTTCGTCGCACAAGTACACCAGCGGCAGATGGAAGGTGTCGCAGAGCTGCAGGAAGCGCGCGAACTTCTCCCCGGCCGCTTTGTCGAGCGAACCGCCAAGGTGCTTCGGGTTGTTGATCATCACGCCGACCGGGTAGCCGTTGACGCGGGCCAGCGCGGTGATCCGCGAACGCCCGAAGAGCGGCTGGATTTCGAACAGCGAGTCCTTGTCCAGCACCATGTCGAGCACCCGGTAGGGGTCATACACCCGGCGGCGGTTGCGCGGAATGACCGATAGCAGGTCCTCCTCGCGGCGGTCGACGGGGTCAGTCGGCTCCGTGCGCGGCGGCAACTGCCAGACGTTCTGGGGCAGGTAGGAAAGAAAGCGCCGGATCTGCTGGAGCGCGTCCTCCTCGTTCTCGGCGAGGTTCGCGATGACTCCCGACTGGCGCACCTGGATGTCTTCGTTGCCGAGGTCTTCCTTGGTGATGTCGACACCGGTCCCAGCCTTTACCACAGCGGGCCCGGCCACGAAGACCTGGCTGGTGCCCTTCACCATCACGTTGAAGTG
>CAZDZP010000186.1:0-5262 GCA_964509855.1 uncultured Anaerolineaceae bacterium
GAATCGCTCGAGTTCGCCGGGGATGTCTGGCCCGGCTGGCTGGTAGGCGATCTGCGTCGCGCCCGCCGCTTCGAGCGTCGCGAGCTGGTCGCGCCATTGCGACGGGGTGCGAACACCGCCCGCGCGGAGCAGCCATTCGGCGGTGAGCATCGGCCGGTCGCGTCCGTTCACGCCGATGAGGTGCAGGTCGTGGGTCGCGAGGTGCCGTTCGTTTTCGGGGAGGCTGTCGAGCTTCGCGGCCCATTCGGTGCCGCCGGGGAAGCGGGACATATCGATGCTCCGTTCGTACATGCCGTGCAGCGCGACGGCGGCGGCGTGTCCCGCGGCATCGATCACGCGTTCCGAAGTCGGGTCTTCGCCTTCGTCAATGACAGTGCCGAAGGTGAGGACGACGCAATCGGCGCCAGCGGCGAGTTCGGCGGTCTGCGGGACGCCGGAGACGAAAACGCCGCTCCCCAACTCCCGGCCGACGGCGTACCCCTTCGGTCCACCCGCGCCAATGATGATGGGCACGTCGATTGGCCGATCGGGCGCGAACCCGGCCGGGTGCATCATCTGGATCGCGCGGCCTTCCCATTCCATTTTTTCGCCGCGTAGCAGCCCCTGCACGGCGGCGACGTATTCGCGTACGAAGCTCCACTTCAGCGGGCGCTGTCCGAAGGTCATCCGGCCTGTGAAGCCGGAGCCGATGGCGACCTGCACGCGGCCGGGCGCCATGTGTTCGAGCATGGCGATGGCGGCGGCGTTGGTCATGGGGTGTCGAAGGTGCGGCACAAGCACGCCGGGGCCGAGCCCGATGCGCGACGTGCGCTCCGCCGCCAGTGCAAGCGACGCCCACACGTCGGGGTAGAGCGCTGGCGAGTCGTAGAGCCAGGCGCGTTTGTAGCCGAGTTCTTCGGCGATGCGAACGTGTTCCGGTGTATCGAGCGCGGTGGCGAAGGCGCAGGAGATTTCGAGCATGGCGGCGGCTCCGGGTGCGGTTTCGCGCGAACAATACAGGAACGTTGGCCCGGGCTACCCGCTTCTAGAGAACGCTGCCGCCGCCGCCCGCTTCCGTTGCGGGGGCGATGCAGAAGTAGGCGTTGTCTTCGATGCGAACGTACTCGCCGTCGGTTTCGCCGCCGCTGCGCATGGTCGAAAAGCGCCGCCCGTTCGGCAACACGCCGTCTTCGACGAAGCCCGGTTCGGGTGGCCGCACGATTTCAACGATGTCGCCGTCTTCGCGCCAGAGGCAGCCCGCCGCCCAGCCGTGTTCGAGCCGCAGCTCTTCCACCATCGCGTGGAGCACTGCCTCTTCGGCGGGGATGAGCCACTCTCCGAGCGTAACTTCGGCCACTTCGATGGGAGGAATGGGCTCTTCGTCGGCGTCGCGCGTGTAGTGGTACCAGCCGGCGCCAAAGACTGCCATCACGATCGCGAAGACCGTGGTAATGATGATGCTGAACTTCACCGGCCCATGGTACCGAATGAAAGGGCGAAGAATGGTTTTCGTTGGTGAAGCTTCCTTTTGGGCATCGGCGTTTGCGTGGCCGGAGTGCGGCCGTCTTGACCTTCCGACACCGTGAAGTGCCGTTCTGAGCGGCTCGCTCCGTACCTGTGCTGAACCGCTTGGTGTGTGTTGGACAAATGCTAGACAATCGCCGAATGACTTCGACAGGTGACAACGAACCCGCTGGTGATGGTCTTCGGATCAACGCCGTGGCGGAGTTGGCGGGACTCAGCGCCCACACCATCCGCGCATGGGAACGCCGCTATGGAGTGCCGCGCCCGCCCCGCTCGACGGGCGGCCAGCGGCTCTATTCGCGTGAGGATGTGGTGGCGCTGCGGCGCATGTCGGAGCTTTCGCGCAACGGCGTTTCGCTGGCCGTGGCGGCTCGCATGGTCACGCGAGAACTCGAACAGGAGCCGACCCCTTCTGCTGCCGAACTCACCAGGCCGGGGCGGGGGGCGGCGCTGGATTCGTTCCTGGAGGCGTTGCTTGCCTTCAATGAACCGCGCGCCACCGACGAGTGGATGACCTACCTCGGCGTTTCGGATGTGGGGCACCTGCTACGAAACCTGGCCATCCCGGCGCTGCAGCGCGTTGGCGACGGCTGGCACGAAGGCACCGTGACGGTCGCGCAGGAGCACTTCGCCTCCAGCTTCATCCGCAGCCGGCTGGAATCGTTGGCCCGCCAGCAACCGGCGCCGCGCGGCGCTCCCGTGGTGATGCTCGCCTGCCTGCCCGACAACTGGCACGAGATGAGCTTGCTGATGTTGAACGTGGTGCTGCGGTTCCGCGGATTGCGCACGGTGTACCTCGGGCAATCGGTGCCGGCCGAGGACCTGCTGCGAACAGTCGAAGACTTGCAGCCAGCCGTGGTGGTGCTGCATGGCTACGACGATTCGGCGTTCGATCAGCTGGACGACCTCGTGCCGCGGATTGCCGCGGGCGCGCCATTTACGCGCGTGGTCTACGGCGGGAGGCCCTTCGAAGGCGAACGCGTGGTGTCGGTGACGCCGGCGACGTTTGGGGGCCGCACGATTGAAGAGGGCGTGGAGACCATTGACGCTCTCGCCCGTGGCAATCGCTAGCCACCTACTCTCCCGCTTTCCCCTGGTCCTTTGAGATGAACCGCAACACGAGCCACTCGATGCGGGTGTCGGTGTCGTCGTGCGATGGCAAGGTAAAGGGTTTCGTTAAGACTTCGACACATACCTAGACAAGACATTGACACGATCGACAAAAACTCGGCACAATGCGAACACGCAACGCGGAGGAGAACAACCGCTATGGAAACCGCAGCAAAAACCCAGCTTTCAGCTTTCGCCCGCTACCGCGCTGGCGACGATGCCGCCTTTGACCAGGTGGTCGCGGAATATGCATCGCCCGCATACGCGACGGCCGTCAAGGTGTTGGCCGATCCATCGCTCGCTGAAGAGGCGGTGCAGGAAGCCTTCGTTCGTATTTGGCGGAACGCGCACAAGTTCGAAAGTGCCCGTGGCAACGAGCGCACGTGGATTCTCTCGGTGGTGCGTAACCAGTCGATCGACATGCTGCGGAAGCGCAACCGGCACCCGGAATCCGATATCGACGCGGTGCCTGGAATGGCGTTGCTGCGTGACCCCGAAGACCCGTGGAGGGTTGTGGCGCAGAAGCTCCAGTCCTCCCAGGTGAAGCACGCGCTGGATCAGCTGCCCGCCGAGCAGCGGGGAGTCATCCAGCTGGCCTTCTTTGCAGGCATGCGGTCTGTGGACATTGCCCGGTCGCTGAACCTCCCGGAGGGCACGGTCCGCAGCCGCATGCGCCTTGGACTTGGCAAGCTCCGGGAAATGTTGAAGAACACCGACCTCGCGCCACTCCACCAGGTGGCGTAAACCTCACTGTTGTATCCACTCCTGGTAAGAAAGGCCGCCCTGCTCAGGCGGCCTTTCTGCGTGTACGGACGAGCAAAGCGCGGCCGAGTCAGTCCCCGGCGGGAACCTGCGGAAACGTGGACTGGCCAATGCGGAAGTCCTCCACCGGCTTTCCGCCCGCGAGGTGCTCGGCGATGACGCGGTCCACGCGGTCATTGTCCAGGCCGCCGTACCAGGTGCCATCCGGGTACACCACGGCGGTGGCGCCCTGCTTACAAATGCGCAGGCAGCCCACCTTGGAACGGTAAAGCGTGGCGCCGGTGCACTGCTTCTGCGCTTCGGCAACGCTGGCCTTCACATGGGTCCAGAGCTTTTCGCCGTCGGCGGCGTCGATGCAATCCGGGCCGATACAGATAAAAAGATGGCGGGCGATCTCGTCCACGTGACGGGAGGCGGCCTCTTCGCGGGCGATTCCAAGATCGACGTTCGTGTCGATGTCCATGTTGGCGTGGCGTTCCGCTGTCACTTTTTCTTCTTACCCTTCCCGCCGGCCTTTTTCTTCGGCGTCACAGCATCGCGACTGGTGACGATGCCGCGCACCTGCGCGATACGAAGGTCGTCAACCGGCTTGCCGCCCACGAGGTGCTCGTCAATGACGCGGTCGATGGCGGCCTTGTCCAGCGCGCCGTACCAGGTGCCTTCCGGGTAGACGATGCCGATTGGGCCGCCTTCGCAAAGGTTCAGGCAATCCACCTGGCTGCGATAGATGCGGCCATCGGGGGCAGTCTTTGAAGCGCGGGCGATCCTGCCCTTGGCGTAGCTCCAGGTTGCGTTGGCGCCGTCCTTGCGGCAGTCCGAACCGGTGCAGAGCAGGAAGTGGCGGGCCACCTCGCCGATGTGCTCCTTACGCGCTTCTTTGCGGGCGTCGTTGATGTCGTTGCTCACCCCTTCACGTTGGCACACGGTTCGCGGGTCCACAAGTGAGGGTGGCGATTGGAGGATCTCATGGCCCTATGCATCGCGCATGCAGCCGTCACAATTGAACCATGACACTCGCAAACCCCGTCCCGAGAGTGCTGGCCGGGCTCATCGACATCGCTCTCGTCGGCAGCGTCTACGTGCTCGCGATCCTCGCCGGAGAACTTGTCCCCGAAGGCGACATCGACGAGGCGAACGTCTTCCTGCCGCGCATGGCGATCGCGGTCGGGCTCCTGATTATGACCTTCCTCTACTACTTCGTTGGTGAGTACCGGCACGGCCAGACGGTGGGCAAGGCGCTGCTCGGCCTGCGCGTGGAAATGGCGGACGGTTCGCCCCGGACGAAGTGGGCCATCACCTGGCGAACCGTATTCCGGGTCATCGACTTCCAGTTCATGGGGCTTGTCGGGCTCATCTTCATCATCGCCACGCCCGAACGGCAGCGCATCGGTGACGCTATGGCGCGCACCGTGGTGCTCTCTGAGCGCTAGCGCCTTTCCCCACGCCTCCTTTCCGATCGGTAGAATCCGCCCAGCAACGAACGAGCACGCCCCACTAAGAAGGAGACAGCAACCCTATGAAAGCCGCCGTATTCCACGGGCCACAGCAGCCCCTCACCATCGAAGACGTCACCATCGACTCGCCCGGGCCGCACGAAATCCGCGTCCGCACCATGGCCACCGGCGTCTGCCATAGCGACCTGCACTTCGTCGATGGCTTCTATCCCTACCCGGCGCCGGCCATCCTCGGCCACGAAGCCGCCGGCGTTGTCGAGGAGGTCGGCGACCAGGTGACTTACGTGAAGCCGGGCGACCACGTCATCGCCTGCCTCTCCACCTTCTGCGGCAGCTGCGACTACTGTCTCACGGGCCGGCCAAGCCTGTGCGCCAGCAAGCCGGGCCGCGGCTTCAGCGGCAAGCCCTACTACACGTGGAACGAAAAGCCGGT
>CAZDZP010000187.1:0-5261 GCA_964509855.1 uncultured Anaerolineaceae bacterium
AAATGGGACTCTGAGTAGGAAATGCGTCCCGGATTCTACGCAATCCCCCCGGCTTGAGCGAACTTGGCCACGTTAGTCCCTCTGGGGAAGCCCCGCCTGCGACACTGCCGCGCACCGGACCACCACTCGCGCACCGGCCGCGTCCGCTTCCGAACACTCCCGGCGGCTCACGTCTACCACCAGCTCGCCCTCTCCGTTCACGCGCGTTGAATACCGGTCCAGGTTGGGTCCGTCGCCGTTCAGTCGCTTTCCCGTTGCGTCGAAAATGCCGCCTGCACAGTCCTCGCGAAAGACCAGCGTTGTCCCCGCCGCCTCCGCGCTGAAGTTGGATGTGTAGCGTTCCAACAGCCCGGGCAATGTGGGGTCGTTGGCGGTGACAATGCCTGCCCGGCAGCGCCGCCCTTCCGCTACGCGGTTCGCCGCATCCATGTCGGCCAGCGCAAGGAATCCTGTCGCGGGCAACTGCACCACGTAAAAGTTGCGCTCAGAAATGAACTCCACCGCCCCCATGCGGTAGGAATCGGCCGGGCGCAACACCACCTCCCCCGTATTCGAACCAGAATTCGTGAACAGGAACACGAACACCACCGCGCCAATGCCCAGCACCACCACCACCACCATGCCGAAACACCCGGCGAACACCGGGCGAGGAGGGGCGGAACCGGGCTTGTTCTCGACGTCCATGGATTCCTCCACCCGGGTGCGGGCTAGCGAACGCCGCTGCCAACCATCTCCTGCCGCCTGCGCATCACATGAGCGGGATTCGCCAGGGCCTCGACAACCTGTGCTTCCACTGCGTCGTCGAGTTCCCCGGGGGGTGCAACGGTATGAACCAGGCCCCAACGCTTCGCCTTTGCAGTATCGATCGCGTCGCCCGACAGGATCATGTGAGCGGCAACGCCCGGCGCCACAATGCGCGGTAGCGTTTGCGTGCCACACGCGCTCGGGATGTAGCCCAGCGTCACTTCCGGCAGCGCGAATTGCGCCTCCTCGGAGGCGATGCGCCGATCGCAGCACAGCGGAAGCTCCAGCCCCGCGCCGAAACAGAACCCGTGCATGCGCGCAATCGTTGGGACGCGCAGGTTCAGCAGCAGCCACCACAGGTCGCGGTCGTGCCTCGCGCGCCGCGCCGCCATGATGCCCGGCGCCGTCCCAAATTCCGAGATATCAGCGCCCGCGCAAAAGGTGCGCCCCTCGCCCTGGAACACCAGCGCACGAACGTCCGGCATCGCCTCAATCGCTTCGAAGTAGCCCCACAGCAAATCGCGCATCGCCATGTTGATCGCGTTCAACTGCGCAGGGCGATCCAGCGTCAGCGTGGCCACGCCGCGTTCGTCAACGTCGAATCGGACGGGGTCGCTCATCGCACCACCCGCTTGGGCATCCCCTGTTCGGAGGGCGGGGTTATCCCCGCCAGTCGGGCTTGCGGATCTGGCTGCGTTCCCGCCGGGCAAGGCCCCGTTCGAAGTCCTCGTTCGCCTTGCGTACCAGGTCGTCCATTTCGTCTGAGCCCAGCTTCATGTCCGTGCTGCGCCAGCGCTTCAGCATCGCCCGGTCCTTGTCGGAAAGCTCTGCTTCGGCGGCAATCTTGTCGATCAGCACGATCAGTGTTTCGTTGATTTCGTCGTCGTTGAACTTAACAGCTACCACGATCTACCTCCGCACCGTCGCCGCACGGTTGCCGCGCGTCTTCACCCGGCGAACAAGCTTCGCATCGATATGGGCGTTCATCGCGGTGTTGAATGCATCGGTCAGTTCGGCCATCGGCCCGCTGCCCTCACGCATTTCGTTCCGCCACTTTCGGATGGACTCCTTGCCCTCTTCCGAAAGCTCGGCGTTATCCACGGCGACAGCGCTCATCAACATCATGAGCGACCACGCCTCTGTCTCTTCCAGCAATACAATCATCTCTATGCTCCCGTGAACCGTGGCGGCCGCTTTTCGAGAAAAGCGCGCACTCCCTCCGCCCGATCATTCGTAGTCTGCAACAGCAGCGTCAAATCCGTCTCAAATCGCAATGCCTGCTCGAACGGCATGCGCAGCCCTCGCCACACCGCCTCCTTCGCCAGCTGCGTTGCCAACGGACCCCTGCCGGCGATCATACGCGCTAGCTGCTCGGCGGCGTGTAAAGCGCCCCCGGCCCCGGCGATGCTCGTCACCAACCCCGCTGCCAGGAGTGCTTCGGGCACGTCCGCCGCGGCCGCTCCGCCGAGCAGGCTGCCCAGCGTCCGCAAGTCGACAGCGGCCAATTCCGGGTCGCCGCCGGGCGAGACAATCTCCACCAGTCGTTCCACCGTCGGCGCATGCAGGCCGTCCGCCGCGCCGAAAACCGTGTCTTCCGCCGTCACCCGCACATCGCACCAGAGCCCGGCTGCGAGAGCCGAGGGTCCCACCGTGCCGCCCCATGCCGCCACCAAGGGCAGCACGCAGCGTCCGAGCACCGCCGCTTCGCTTTCGAGGAAGCCCTCCAGCAAGTTCTGGCCAAGGTCCAGCACCGCCACGTGTATCCCCGGCGTGTCGCGCAGCGCCTCGAGCTCCTGGGCCAGCTCGCCAAAGGTGCTGGCGGTTCCCGGCGGATCCACCACCGCGTAGCCGTCTTCGATTCGCACTGTTGCTGCCATTGGCCCCATCCTACCGCGCCGCTTCTTGCTTCCGCCGCGCTCTGCCAGCATCATTCTCCGCACCATGACCAACTTCGCCGCGAAAGCCCCGACGCATCCCGACCGCCCCGACGAGCTTCATGCCCAAGAATCGCTTCCCGCTGCGCCCAAGGTTTCCCGCATGCAGATGGCAACGCGGTTCTCCATCCTCGGGCTCGGGGTCATTTTCGCCGTAGCCTTCAGCGCCATCGGCATTCAGCTGCGCGAAGGTTGGGAATCCCACCGCGATTGGGTGGTGCCGGCTGCGGTTTCGGGGGCGATCATCAGCGGGCCTGCGCTGGCCTATTTGCTGCTCACCGGGCGCATGATGGCGGCTGCCATTGGAGCTGCGCTCATGTTCATCGCGCTCGCCTTCATGCTCATGCACATCCTCTACAACATGGACGGCGACGACGTCTCAGGCGCGTTGAACAATTTCTTCTCGATTAGCGGCGCCGTCTTCTACGTCGGCGGACTCATCGCCATGCAACTCGCGCTCGTCTACGCCATCTTCGTACCGAAGAAAGAAGCGGCCGCCGCGGAGTAGCCCGTCTGCCCTAGCCCCGGCGGAACACGAACAGCCCGTGCCCCTGCTGACCAAACTCGTAGGACCGCACCAGGTCCGCGACGATGTCGAGCTGCGCGAGGTACCCCCGCGACCCGTAGCGCTCCATGAAGCGCGGCCGCTGCCGCACCAGTTCCATTTCCGCGTTTCGCCAGGTTTGCGTGGCTTCCATGCTCATCTGCTTGTGCGCGCCCATCTCCCAGTCGTACTCCGCCCACTCGTCCACAAAGGCTTCCAGCCCACCGCGTCCATCGACCGGCACTTCGCAGCACAGGCAGAGCGTCGCCCTCTCCTTCGCCACGCGGCTGAACTCCCGCGGGGCGAGATAGCTATCGAGGCACCACACGCTGCTGAACGTCCCGTTCGCGAAGGGCAACTTGCTCGACGTCGCCACCGCCCAGTCGACACCGCTGCCGCCTTCCATGTGCTGTCCTGCGTCGAGGAAGTCGCGGCCAATGTCGATGGCCACGGTGCGCGCGCCCGTTTCGGTGGCAAGGTAGCGCGCGGCGGCGCCGACGAAGGCGCCCGCATCCAGCACGGTATCGCCACTGGAAATGCCCGCGTGTTCCGCGAGCCAGGCAGTCGTTTCAAGACCACCGATATGGTTGTGTTCGCCGAGCGCATCAATCCACCACGCTGGGTACGCCTCTACAAGCGCATCGAAGTCTGTACTCATCGCCTTCGATTCTACGAAGGCTGAGCGCACAGGCGACTAATCGTCCAGGAGCGAGCGCAAAGCGGTTGAGCGACCCGTCCAAATCCCACGAGCGCGAAGCAGCCGAGCGACGCACTAAAATCCTAAGAGATCTGCATCAGGACCACGGCGGCGTTCAGTGTGGCGAGCACGGCGAAAGTGTTTACGAAGCGAGTCATGGCACGGTACCTCCACCTGTTGGACAGCCGTGCGAGCAAGTTCTTACAGCGCGCCGGGCATGGAGTGATCATCGATCGGACGCCCAACGTTCCGCAGCGCATAAGGGGGTGAATCGCTCCTCACTCCTTCGATGGATAATCCTCGAGCGACGCGTCTAAATCCACGCGACTAAGCCCCTGGACTTCCCTCGACCACAGCGATTCCGAAAACTTCCGCGAAGTTCCGTGCGAACACCGCACCCACCTCCGTCACCGTGGGGGCCTTCCCGGTTTCCCGCTGGATGCTTGTCGCTTCCACATCCGGCATGCCGCAGGCCTCGATCAGCCCGAAGTGCTCCATGTTCGGCGCCACGTTGATCGCGATGCCGTGCATGCTCACGCCACGCCGCACGTTCACGCCAATGGCCGCGATCTTCCGCGACCCCACCCAAACGCCGCGGTTGCGCCGGTCGCGCCGGCCTTCCACACCCCAGTTGCGGATGGTCTGAAGTGCCGCCTCTTCCAGCCCGTGTACGAATTCCGTGATGCCCACACCACGCACCCGCAAGTCCAGGATCGCGTAGGCCACCAGCTGCCCCGGCCCGTGATAGGTGATGTCGCCCCCACGCTCCGTCTCCAAAATGGGGATGCCCGCCGCCTCTACCACCGCGCGGGCGACGCGCAGGCGCGGTTCCGGGTGGCCACGGCCAAGCGTGAACACCGCCGGGTGCTCCACCAGCAGCAGCCATTCCGAGCCACCATCGCGTACTTCGTTCTGCAAAAAACGCTGCAGATCCAGTACTGCTTCATAGCCCTGGTCTACCGGTGTTTCGCACAGCACCGGGCCCAAGCGGGAACTCATCCGTCCATACTACGACATCGGAAACGGGGCTCCCGGAGCGCAACTCGAGTCCCAACTCGGCACCCGAAAGTATCGATTGTGCCCTCATTCACAAATGTGTCGTGTGTGTTACCATCCCTTGGGTTTACCCCGCCCGTGCCCTGAGCAAAATGCGCAGCCGTTGGGCGACGCGTCCCAACCCAGCAACTCCCCGGCGAAACACTGCCGGTTGAATTCAGGAGGTCAATCGACCGCGTGAACATCGTAGTTTGCGTTAAGCAAATCCCGGACCCCGAAACGCCCGCTTCCCAGTTCAAGGTGGACGAAGCAGCGAAGAAGGTCATCCCCGCCCAGGGCGTAGCCC
>CAZDZP010000188.1:0-5261 GCA_964509855.1 uncultured Anaerolineaceae bacterium
GCAACTTCATGTGCCAGGCCCATAATCACCGGCATTGAGCGCTTGCGTCGCAGAATGTCGGCGCCGACTGCTTTCCCCGTGAGTTCCGTTGAACCCCAGATGCCGAGGTAGTCGTCGCGCACTTGGAAGGCGAGCCCGAGTTGCCGAGCCCATCGCCCGAAATCCGCCGCGACCTCGTCCTCCGCGCCCGCGAGAATCGCGCCAATGCTGGCAGAAGCGGCCAACAGCGCCCCCGTCTTTCCCGAGACCATCGCGAAGTAGTCATCAACCGTGGTGGTGCCGCCGTCCTCGAACTCGATATCCATCCATTGCCCGCGGATCATCTCTCGAACGGCCCCGTTCAGGAGTCGAAGAGCCGCGTTCCTGCGCGCCGCCTCGATATCCGGCGCATCCAGGAGCACTGAGAAGGCGGTGGTGGAGAGAAAGTCCCCCAGGTTGATTGCCTGTGCCTCGCCGAAAACCACCCACGCCGTGGGCCTACCGTGACGCTCCCGGTCGCGATCCTGGAGGTCGTCGTGAACCAACGAAAAGTTGTGGATGAGTTCGATGGCCGCCGCCCCGGGCAACGCCACTTCGGCGGGTGCGCCAAGCGTTTCGGCCACCAGTGTGCAAAGCGCCGGGCGGAGTCGCTTTCCACCCGTCACCGCAGGCCGACGATACTCGTCTTCCCAGCCCATCACGTATCGCGTCGCCTGGTCGGGAGGTCCGTCTCCCTCAACATATCCCTTGAGCGCCGCTTCGATCGCCGCAAGGTTCCGCGAAAGCGGAGCGGGGAGCGGAATCGATTGCGAAGGTGCCATAGTCCGGCTTCTGCTAGGGAGTTGCCGCGAGCGGTTTTGCTGCCTGGTCGTTCGGTGAGCCGTTCTGCGCCTGGCTCGGCAGGTTTTCTTGGGTGATGCGAGCAATCCCGGCGCCATCAAGGCCGTAGAGCGCTCGGAACGTCGATTGCGGTCCGTGATCGACAATTGTGTCCGGCATCGTAATGTTGGCCAGCATCCTGTCGCCCAGGCCATGTTCGCTCAGCAGCGAGAGAACAGCTTCGCCGAATCCGCCCGCCTTCACATTCTCCTCGGCGACCACGAATCCGCCTGTGGATCGGGCTAACCGAAGCAGCAAGTCCTTGTCCAGCGGCCGGGCGTATCGCGCGTTGACCACGGTCGCCTCGATGCCAAGGTCTGCGAGGATGTTGGCGGCGATCTCGCACTGCATCACGGTCGCACCAAATCCGACCAGCGTGACGTCGCGACCGTCGCGCAGAACTTCGCCCTTGCCAATAGGCAGGGTCTTCATGGGCTGGTCTACCGGCGCTCCCGGACCGGAACCACGTGGGTAGCGAACCGAAAAAGGGCCGTCGTGGTGGACGCCCGTGTACAGCAGGTTGCGCAACTCGGCTTCGTCCTTGGGTGCGCTGACGACCATGTTCGGCAGGCAGCGCATGTAGCTCGTGTCGATGAAGCCCTGGTGGGTCTTGCCGTCGTCTCCCACGAAGCCTGCGCGGTCCAGTGCGAAGACGACCGGCAGGTTCTGCACCGCCACGTCATGCACCACGGAGTCGTACCCGCGCTGCAGGAACGTCGAATAGATAGCCGCGATCGGTTTCACGCCCTGGGTCGCGAGCCCGGCGGCGAAGGTCACCGCATGCTGTTCTGCTATACCGACGTCGAAAACGCGCGTGGGGTGGCGCTTCTTGGTGGTCACCAGGCCGGTGCCTTCGAGCATGGCGGCTGTGACTGCGACAACGCTGTCGTCGTTGTCCATGATCTCACTGCACGCCTGGGCGAAGACCTGGCTGTAGGTAGGAAGTGGCGCCGTTGCCCCTGCTGCGGTCTTTTTCATCCAGAAGGTGCCGCTGTGGCTCTTGATCGGATCGGCCACCGCCTCTGGGACGCCGTGGCCCTTTTCCGTCAGGATGTGCAGGAGCACGGGGCGGCCTTCCTTCACCTGCTTGAAAGCCTCCAGCGCCGACTCCAGCTCGCGG
Organism: uncultured Anaerolineaceae bacterium; assembly: GCA_964509855.1. Taxonomy (GTDB): domain Bacteria; phylum Chloroflexota; class Dehalococcoidia; order Tepidiformales; family Tepidiformaceae; genus CAZDZP01. The sequence goes on from CAZDZP010000188.1 coordinate 1,979, forward strand.
AGATCATGCCCATCGATGGGGCCGAAGTATTCGAAGCCGAATTGCTCCCAGAAGCTGGCGTGCACCATCAGGTCGCGAACACTGGCTTTGAACTTCTTCGCTGTGTTCCACACCTGTTTGCCGAGCGGCATCAACTCCACGAAGTTCCCAACTTCGCGCTTCACGTTTCGGTAGTGCGGTTCGAGCCGCATCTTGTTCACGCTGCGGCTCAGCGCTCCGACGTTCGGAGAAATCGACATAGCGTTGTCGTTCAGAATGACGAGCATCCGCGTGCCAAGGTCACCGGCGTGATTCAAGCCTTCGAACGCCATCCCGGCGGTGAGCGCTCCATCACCGATCACCGAGACAACTTCAAAGTGTTGGCCCGTTAGGTCGCGGGCGGTAGCCATCCCCGTCGCCGCGGAGATAGAGGTCCCGGCATGGCCCGCGCCGAAAGCGTCGTGCGGGCTCTCCTGCCGGTCCGCGAAGCCGGAAAGCCCCTGGTACTGGCGAATCGTCGCCATACCGGACTTGCGGCCCGTGAGCATTTTGTGCACGTATGCCTGGTGGCTCACATCCCAGAGAATCTGATCACGCGGCGTTTCGAAAATGCGATGTAACGCGACCGTGAGTTCGACAACGCCGAGGTTTGAAGCCAGGTGCCCCCCGCCGCCGATCTCATCAACCGTCTTGACGAGAAAATCGCGAATCTCGGTGCACAACTGCTCGAGCTCCTCGTGCGTGAGAAGCCGCAAGTCCTGCGGCGAATTGACGCGGTCGAGCAAGCGTTCCATGGCATCCTCCGTCATAGCGCCACACAGCAGTACACCACGTCCTGGGCCCACGGGCTGTCTGTGGGCTTACGGGACGCGGGCGCTGCTCGCACCATAGCGAAGCTACTGGTTCTGGTCCTTCCCAGGGTTTAGGGCTGCCCGTAAACCAGTGGCGAAGCGGAGCTCCAGGGGGCAGTCTGCTCTTCGATGTTCAGGTTCACCTTGTTCCAGGTAACCTTCACGGCGCCTTCGCCCTTGCCTTCATCGGGATCCACCATCACTTCGAGCATGGTGCCCTTGGTTTCCTCATCGGGCTGTGCAAGCGCCTGCAGGAAGGCCTCAGCGGCTTCGTGCGTTTCCAGCATGCGCGGCTGCCAGCGGCCGAACACCTTCGGGTTCTCCGCGTAGTCACCAGTCATACCCGTGCGCACGAAGGGGTAGAGCACGGAGAACGCCGACACCAGCGAAGAGAACTTGCCGAGGTTCACTTCCAGCACCTTCGGAAGCTGCAGCACTGCCCAGTTAGCTATGGCATAACCGGGAACGCTCACGCCCGGGTCGATCGCCTGCCGCGACGAAACGTAGACGATTTTGATCGGTTCGTTGGCGTAAACAGCTTCGCCCGACCAGAGGTGGGTCATGGCAAGGAAGCCATCGACCTTCGTGTTCATCACGTCACGCGATTCGGCGAGATTGTCCATGAACGCTTGCCGCACCCGCGCGCGACGCATGGCCTGCGACTCGCCTTCGACTTCACGCAGCGAGCGGCCGAAGGAATACCCGCCCTCCGTAAGGCCCGAGTTGCAGACGACCAGGTTCGGGGGCATTCCGCCCATCTTGTCGACGATGTAGGAACGCGTCGACCAAAGATCATTCAGGTTCGTCACGTCTGCCTGCACCGGGAATGCGTTCACACCCATATCGCGGATGGCGTCCACCAGGTCGAGCGCATCGTTGTAACTGCGATGGAAGTGGACAGCGATGTCCGTGGCGCCGTTGGCGGCAGCTGCGAGGGCGAAGGACTGGCCAATGCCGCCATCCTTGCCGGCGCCGCTGATGAGGACTCGCTTGCCCTTCACGCCTGCCGCGAGTTCGGGGCCGTACTTGAATTTGTTGATGTCTACCGTGAAGGCCATGCTGCCACTCCGCATTTCTGAGTGCGTAGAGGCTACAATGTCCGAGCTATAGGTGCCACCGGGGAAGAGGCGCTTCTGCCATCGCGTTGCGCTATGGGTGCGTCGGCTGCGCTCGGCAGGGCGAGCACGAAGCTCGTTCCCACATTTGTTTCGGATCGCAGTGTCACGGTGCCGCCCATCATCTCGACAACTTCCTTCACGATGGCCAACCCCAGGCCCGAACCACCGGACTTCCGGCTTAGGCTCTTGTCGACGCGGAAGAAGCGATCGAAGACGCGGTCGCGGTACTGTTCGGGTATGCCCGGGCCGGTGTCGTTCACTTCAACGAGGGTTTGCGGGCCCATCTGCGAGACTCTCACGGTGACGTTGCTGTCCTCGCCCGAGTACTTGATTGCGTTGTCGACGAGATTGAAGACGCAGCGGTAAAGAAGCTCCGGGTGCCCCGTGATCATTGCTGCGTCTGGGGCTTCCATACGCAGCGCGATGTTGTTCCGTTCCGCCAGGCCTTCGAGTTGCGTCAGTGCATCACGACACACCGCGACTGCCTCGACCGACACCATCTCGGGCGGGTCGGACTCGGTGGAGGTGAGCAGCAGCAGGTCGTCGCTGAGGTGCGTGAGTCGGTTTGTTTGCGCTTTGACAGTGTCCAGCAACTCCCGGTATTCCTCGGGCGAGACCTCGGGATCCATCTCCGTAACTTCGATGTTGGTGCGAATCGCAGCCAGTGGGGTACGAAGCTCGTGCGAGGCGTATTGGATGAAGCGCCGTTGGCTCTCGAAGGATGTCTCCAGTCGCGAGATCATCAGGTCGAATGTGTCGGCCAGGTCCTTCAATTCGTCGTCGGGCCCCTGGTGATTGATGCGCTCGTTCAGGTTCGTCGCGCTGATGCTCGAAGCAACGCGGGTAATGTCGCGAACCGGGCGCAGCATCACGCCCGACATAATGTAGCCACCGATGCCGGAAGCAATCGCCAGGCTGAACACCGCCAGGATGGACCACGTTTGCAGCCGGTTCAGCGTGTCATCGTTCAGGTGGGTCTGGGCGTCTCGTAGGAGAACGCTGAGGGTAACGACCGGCCGTTCGGGCGAAACGGCCTGGCCCGGGCCATCCGGCATGGCAACGAACTGGACATCGGCCACCCCAATGCGGTCGATGACCTGCTCGGGTTCGTTGGGCCGGTCCATGCGAAGGGCCACATTGAGCGCGACCACGAATGCGATCCCAAAAACCAGCAGGAGACTGGAGTACCAAACAGAGAGGCGAAAGCGGACCGTCCGCGTGAAAGCGGGCGGCCGAGGCCTAAAGGACGTAGCCCTTCCCTCGAATGGTTTCGATAAGCTGGTCACTGAAACCCTCGTTTATCTTCCGCCGAAGATTGTTCATGTGCACCTTCAC
>CAZDZP010000189.1:0-5225 GCA_964509855.1 uncultured Anaerolineaceae bacterium
GCATGTCGCGCTCTTCGCAACTGGCGGTGGCGGCGGCCCGGCTGGCGGCGGACGACGCTGGTCTCGAACTCACCGACGAGGAGCGCCCACGCGCGGCCTCAGCGATCGCGACCGGTTCCGGCGGCGCCATGGAAACCATGGAAGAAATGCGCACGCTCATCGAGCGCGGCCCGGGGCGGGTGAGTCCGTTCTACATCCCGATCATGGCGCCGAACATGGGCTCCTGCCAGGTGGCGATGACCCTGGGACTGCGCGGCCCGGCCATGGCCAGCGTGGCTGCCTGCGCCAGCGGCCTCTACTCGTTCTTCGAAGCGAAGTACCTGATCGACAGCGGGCTCGCCGATGTCGTTGTCGCCGGCGGTACGGAAGCGGCGATCCACCCGCTGCCAATCGCTGGCCTGGCCAACATGAAGGCCCTCAGCCGCCGCAACGACGAACCCCAGCGCGCCAGCCGCCCATTCGACCTCGACCGCGAAGGCTTCGTTTTTGGCGAAGGCGCCGCCGTGATGATCATCGAGTCGGAGGAGCGGGCCACGAAGCGTGGCGCCCGTATCTATGCCGAGTTGGCCGGGGCCGGCCTGAGTTCCGACGCCTTCCACATCACTGCTCCGCTGGAAGACGGGAGCGGCGCTGCCCAAGCGATGGAATCAGCACTCCGTGCAGCCGGGATGCAGCCTGCCGACGTTGACTACGTCGCCGCCCACGGCACCGGGACGCCGCTTAACGATGTGTCCGAAACCACCGCAATCAAGGTGGCGTTCGGAGAGCACGCCAGCAAACTCGCCATCAGCTCGCCCAAGTCGATGGTCGGGCACCTGCTTGGCGCGGCGGGTGCGGTAGGCGGAATCGCGGCCGCTCTGGCCGTCCACTACGACAAGGTTCCGCCCACAGTGAACCTCGAAACACCAGACCCCCAGTGCGACCTCGACTACGTACCATTGAAAGCACGCGAAATGACGGTTCGCGCAGCAACAGCCAATGGGTTCGGATTTGGCGGCCAGAATGGTTGCGTCATCTTCCGTAAGTACGAAGCCTGAGGTAGCATCCCGCCGGGCCAATGTGCATCGGCACCGGTAACACCCGCCTAATCCGGCACAGGAGTCAGTCATGTCCACACTCTTCGAACGCGTTCGAGACGTTGTTGTTGCCCAGTTAAAGGTGCCCGCCGACGAAGTGATTCCGGAGGCGAACCTCATCGATGACCTCCGCGCGGACTCGCTCGACATTGTCGACCTCACGATTTCGCTGGAAGAGGCGTTTTCCGGAGGCGAGGTCGAGTTCGAGATTCGCGACGAAGATGCGGAGAACATCCGCACCGTGCAGGACATCCTGGATTTCCTCGAAGAGAAGGGCGTGAGCTAGCGAGCGTCGCCCGCTCCTAGCCCGCGAGCGACCGCAACCGCTGGACAATTTCCGGCAGGACGGTCAGCACCCGGTCAATTTCCTCGTCGGTGTTTTCGCGACCAACGGTGAGCCGCAGCGCTGCATGGGCCAGGTCGGCATCGATCCCCATCGCGGTGAGCACATGGGAAGGCTCGACGGCCCCGGTGGTGCATGCACTTCCTGAACTCGCCGCGATCTCAGCCATGTCCAATGCCAGCAGCACACTTTCGCCTTCGACGTTGCGAAACGCACAACTGAAGTTGTTCGCGAGACGGCGTTCTGGGTCCGCCGGGCCGGTCACGACGGTATCGGGGATGCGCTCGGGGAGTTCGTAGAGCAGCCTGTCGCGGAGCTTCCGGGAGTGACTGTTGCGTTCGTTCATCTCAGCCCACGCAATCTCCATCGCCTTCGCGAGGCCCACGGCGCCGGCCACGTTCTCGGTGCCTGCTCGGCGTTCCTTTTCCTGGCTGCCGCCAACGACCATCGGCTGCCACGGCGTCCGGTTGCGAATGTAGAGCAGCCCGGCTCCGCGAGGTCCGTAGAACTTGTGCGCGGTGAGGCTGAGCAGATCCACCCCTGTCGTTGCCGGGGAAATGTCGATGGCGCCCGCCGCCTGCACGGCATCGGTGTGGACAAGTGCCTTTGGGTTTTTCGCCTTCACCACGCGCACCACGTCGGCGATGGGCTGGATGGTGCCGACCTCGTTGTTCGCGGTCATGACCGAAACGAGCGTGGTTTCGGGTCCGACGACATTCTCCAGCTCTGAGAGGTCCACGAATCCATCGCCGTCGACGCGAAGGTAGGAGGCGCGGAAGCCTTCGCGCTCCAACTGCTCGACCGCGTGCAGAACAGCGTGGTGTTCGATTTGCGTGGTGACAATGTGGTTGCCGCGGCCACGCTCGCGCTGGGCGAAGGCGGCGCCACGAATGGCAGCATTGTCCGACTCCGTGCCACCACTGGTGAAGACAATCTCGCGGGACTGCACGCCGAGGAGGTCGGCGCCCTGCTTTCGAGCGTCATCAAGCACACGATGGGCTTCCTGGCCCTCCAGGTAGATGCTGGAGGGGTTACCCCAGGAATCGCGATACACAGCCATCATTGCCTCCAACACGCGCGGGTCGGGCCTGGTTGTGGCGGCGTGGTCGAGGTAGATGCGTTCCATTGGATCTAGCGTAGCGCGTCGAGGGATGCGCCGCGAAGGCGACAGGGTTCATGGACGCGCCTTCCGCGAAGTGTGTACACTTGACGTACGACGGTTGGGATTCGCAGTTTGGGATTCCGATCGACCACTGCTGGGAGGCACTTGTGACCACCGAAACCTCTACTACCGCTGTTTCCGAGGGAACCACCCTCGTTTCCATCACCGACGCTGCCGTTGTGAAGGCAAAGGCCCTTCTTGAAGCCCGCGAACTGCCGGACGGCGGTTTGCGCGTGTTCGTGGCTGGCGGCGGCTGCTCCGGCTACCAGTACGGCATGGCGCTTGCGCGCAGCTTCGAAGAAGACGACCTCATCTTCGAGCACAGCGGCGTGAAGATCGTTGTCGACCCGGAAAGCGCCCAGTACCTTGAAGGCGCCGAAATCGATTATGTCGACGACATCATGAAGAGCGGCTTCAGCATCTACAACCCGAACGCGACCAAGAGCTGCGCTTGCGGTTCCAGCTTCCAGACCTCGGACGGCAGTGGCCAGCCGCGCGCCTGCTGCTAGGTCTCTGCGCAAACAACCGATACAGGGCGACTCCATGCGAGTCGCCCTTTTCTTTGCGTGTACCATCATCAGTGTGCGCAGGCGTTGTGGACGGCTGCAGCGCCAACAACCTCGTACCTCCTGGTCACGAACGCCGCACACTTTCCCCACGGAGCTTCAATGACAACCAAACGCATTTACCGGTTCGAGCCAGGCCAGGCCGAGGGTCGCGCCGAGTGGAAAGAACTGCTCGGCGGCAAGGGAGCCAACCTGGCAGAAATGGCCGGACTTGGCATTCCCGTGCCGCCCGGCTTCACTATCACGACCGAGATGTGCGTGGAGTACATGAGGACTGGTGAAGTTCCCGCGGGCCTAATGGACGAAGTTCGCGAATCAATGGCGTGGCTGGAAAAGGTCACGGGCAAGACTTTCGGCCACGGCGAGAACCCGCTCCTCGTGAGCGTTCGATCGGGAGCTCGAAGCTCCATGCCCGGGATGATGGACACCGTGCTCGACCTCGGGCTGAACGCTGAAACGCTCGACGCACTCGCTCGCAAGAGCGGCTCCAAGCGATTCGCCTACGACGCTTACCGGCGCCTGCTCACCATGTTCGGCGCCGTTGTGCTTGGCGTTCCCCACCATCATTTCGAAGAAACCCTGACCACCGCCCGGCTGCGCTACGCCGAACGAAACGGACTGACCGTGAGCGGGGACGGCGAACAGCTGGCCCACAGCATCCCAGACTCAGTGCTGACAGCGGACGAGCTGACCGAGCTAGTCGACGCGTACAAAGAGCTGATACGCAAACACACCGGTTCGGAGTTTCCCGACGACCCGTACGAGCAGGTGGAAGCTTCAATCGTTGCCGTGTTCAAAAGCTGGAACAACCATCGCGCGGAGGTTTACCGCAAGATGCACGGCATCCCCGAAGACTGGGGTACCGCAGTCAACGTCCAGGCGATGGTGTTCGGCAACCTTGGCGAAACGAGCGCGACAGGGGTCGCCTTCACTCGCGACCCCAGCACCGGCGAGCGGCGCTTCTTCGGTGAATGGCTGCCCAATGCCCAGGGCGAGGATGTCGTCGCGGGCATTCGCACGCCGCGGCCGTTGGCGAGGCTCGACCCGCCCGACGGCAACAGCCTCGAAGAAGGTATGCACGCCGACTACCAGCAGTTCTTCGACATCCAGTACCAACTCGAGAGCCACTTCCGCGACATGCAGGACATCGAGTTCACGATCGAAGATGGCACGTTGTTCATCCTGCAGACGCGAAATGGCAAGCGTTCGGCGCGCGCTTCGGTGCGTATTGCCGTCGAAATGGTGGACGAGGGCCTGCTCACCCCGGAAGAGGCGATCATGCGTGTCGAATCCGACCGCTTCCAGGAACTCCTCTTTCCCGCGATTGACCCGACAGCCAATGTGACACCCATCGCGACAGGGCTGCCCGCTTCGCCCGGTGCTGTCTCTGGCGCGATCGTGTTCGATGCGGACGAAGCGGAAGAACTGGCGAACCTCGGAAAGTACGTGATCCTGGTTCGCACCGAAACTTCGGCAGACGACCTCCACGGGATGCACGCGGCACGCGGCATCCTCACCGCACGGGGTGGCGCCACGAGCCATGCTGCGGTCGTCGCCCGCGGAATGGGGCGCACCTGTGTCGTGGGTTGCTCGGCGATGTCCGTCAACGAAGCCGCGGGGCGAGTGGAGATTCACGCGCCTGACGGCTCTATCTCTACGACACTGCTGCGTGGCGCGGTCATCACGATCGATGGTTCAACCGGGCGCGTGTTCGAAGGCTCCGTGCCCACCATCGAAGCCACGCTCGGCGATGATATGCAACGACTGCTCGAGTGGTGCGACAAGGTGCGGCGAATGCGCGTGCGCACAAATGCGGACACGCCGGACCAGGCGACAATCGCGATCGAACATGGCGCGGACGGTATTGGCCTGTGTCGCACGGAGCACATGTTCTTCGCCGAGGACCGCATCGCCGTGATGCGGGAGATGATCCTCGCCCGTACGGAAGCGGTGCGCCGTTTCGCGCTCGCCAGGCTTCTTCCATTCCAGACGGACGACTTCGTTGGCATCTTCCGTGTGATGGCCGGAAAGCCCGTGACAATACGTCTGCTCGATCCGCCCCTGCACGAGTTCCTGGC
>CAZDZP010000190.1:0-5168 GCA_964509855.1 uncultured Anaerolineaceae bacterium
ATGACGTCGGTGCTGCTCACGCCCGACGGCCAGACGTGTGAGGCGGAAGCCGCCCACGGCACGGTCACCCGCCACTTCCGCGCCCACCAGCGCGGCGAAGCAACCTCTACCAACCCGGTGGCGTCGATCTTCGCGTGGACGCGCGGTCTCGCCTTCCGCGCGAAGCTGGACAACACGCCGGACGTGGCGAAGTTCGCCGACACGCTCGAAGCGGTGTGCGTCGAAGCCATTGAAGACGGCGAGATGACGAAGGACCTCGCGATCCTCATCTCCGCCGACCAGCCGTGGCTGACCACGGAAGGCTTCCTTGCAGCGCTCGACACGCGCCTGCAAGCGAAGATGGCCGCCTGGTAGGGTCATCGCAGAGTGATTCGGACGAGGGCCGGGCAGATAGCCCGGCCTTTGTCTTGTGGCGCGTTACGTTGTGACCCAATCGTTTAGCCGTGCGGGACTGAGCGGATCGAGGTAGAGATCGCGCCCGAGTGATTGGGGATAGCCTGGGTCCGCCCATCGCCAAACTGCGGCGAAGGTGGCGTCATCGGGATCGGACGAACGCAACTCCATAGGGAGGCAAAGAGCGTCCAGGACTTCTTGCGACTCTTCACAAACGAGAGCGTAGTAAGCGCTCCAACCCAGCAGGAATCGTTCGAAGTCTGTCGCCAGGATGGCGATGGCAGGTTCATCAGAAATCCCCACATGGAGCACGGGCCACCGCTTCTGTTGCACCGGACCCACAACCCAAAAGCCGAAGTACTCGAATTGCCCGTTGTCACCGAAGAGAACCAGTTCTTTCGGGATGGGCAGGCCGCTCTCCCGAAGTCCGTTCGTGAACCTCTCCACCGTGGCGTCCGATTGCCCCGTCAACGGCCAGAGGTTGAGATTGCCGCCAAAGACCTCCGCACCGTTGTGGCGTCTGTAGACGCCCTGGAATGCCGCCGGACGAGCGACCCCAGCCAGTCGCAGTGTTTCGAAATCGGCATCCGTGGCTGGCGCTGGAAGTGGCCCCCGGTCGGCGGAAAGTTCCCAGGCGGCGAGCACGCGCCGAAGAGTACCAAGGTCTTTCATAGGCCCCGGATGGTACGAGAACAGCTTTGCCGCGCCATTCCCGCATCGGCACACCGGCGTGGCCACCTGCGAATGATGACGTGGTATGATGACGCCATGCGGACGATCATCGAACTCACCGACGAACAGCTGGCAGCGCTGAAGCGCTTGTGCGAGCGGGAGAAGATTTCCCGGGCGGAAGCCGTGCGCCGCGCCGTGGACAAACTCATCGACGAGCAAGAAGACGACAAGGCACGAAAAGAAGCGGCAATGCGGTCCGCGTTTGGAGCGTGGAAGCACCGCAATATCGATGGGCTGGAATACCAGCGCAAGATCCGCTCCGAGTGGGACCGCTAGATGCGGGGAGTCTTCGACACGAACATCCTGATCGACGGGCTAAAAGGGATTGAAGCAGCACAGAATGTGATCGAAGAGTACGACGAGCGGTTCGTCAGCATCGTGTCGTTTATCGAAGTCCTCACGGGCGCGCTCACGACGAATGAGGAACAGTCTGCTCGACAACTCCTCGCCGGCGTGACCGTTGTTGATGTGGATTCCCTCGTTGCGGAAATCGCTGTCGGCCTTCGTACGCGGAGACGCCTGAAGCTGGCCGACGCCGTTGTCTGGGCAACCGCGGTCCACGTCGACGCTCAGCTTGTCACTCGCGACCGGGACTTCCCAGCCGACGATTCCGCAATCCGGTTTCCTTACACTCTTTAAGGCCTGTGCACCTCGTAGAGGATGCCGCCGCCCGGGCCGGGGCCGTGGAGCGCGTGCAAGCCCATGCGGTACCAGAAGTAGGCCGCGAGCCCGATGTCAGGCGGCGCCCAGGCAGTGACGCGACTGGCTCCGCCGGAGATGAGTGCGTCGACGAGAAGGCCAGCCGATTCTGAACCCGCGCCGTATCGGCGGTAGGGTTCGTCGACCACCAGCATGGCGATGTGCGCGGTGTTGCCGGCCGCCTCGACTTCGACACGGGCGTGGCCAACCGCGATGCCGTCTTTGATTCGAACGATGTCGATGTGCCCGCTATCCGCGCCGGCTTCGAGGCGGAATCGATCACCGGAAACGGGAAGCCGCAGGTTCACGGGCGGTCCGCCAGCCATTCGCGGGTGCGCTCAGCCACGAGTTCGAGTTCGCCGCGCAGGCGTGTGCAGCGTGGTAGCGACGATGCGAAGGTTTCCCCGTAGCTCTTGGAGAAGATGCGCCGGTCCAGGACGGCGACGACGCCACGGTCCTGGCTGTCGCGGATAAGGCGGCCGAAGCCCTGGCGGAAGCGCAACACCGCCGCGGGGAGCGCGTAGTCGCCGAAGGGGCTGTTGTGCAGCGCCGAGCGCGCCTGGTAGACCGGGTCCGTGGGTACCGCGAACGGTAGCTTCGTGATGATGAGCAGGCTCAGCGCCTCGCCTCGGATGTCCACGCCTTCCCAGAAGCTGGATGTACCCAGGATAAGCGACCGGGGCTCTTCCACCAGCTGTTGGGCCAGTCGTGCAGGGTAGCCATCGACTCCCTGGGCGAGCACGGCGATGCCCTCAGCCTCCAACGGTTCGCGAACGATTCGCGCGACCTCCCGGAGGGCAGCGTGGGATGTGAACAGCGCGAGCGCACGACCATCCGAAGCCCGCACCAGCTTTTCGATCGCATGAGCGAGAGCCGCCGTGTAAGCACGATCTGAAGGTTCGGGCAAGTCAGTGGTGGCAGCCAACAGCGTTGAACGCTCGTAGTCAAAAGGCGACCCGAGCCGCTCGAAGCGGGCTTCCTGCAGGCCAAGTTGTTTCGCCACGTAACCCGCGTCGCGGCCAGTCGCCAGCGTCGCGGAAGTGGCGATGACCGTGCGGCAGGTGTCCCAGAGTTCTTCCTGCAACGTGGGACCGACTTCGAGGGGCGCACTGTTTAGCGAGACCCCCGCGTCGCCTTCGCGAGCGAGCCAGGCAATCGTGTCGTCATTGCGCTTCCCAAGGATGGTTGTGATGTTCGCGCGAATGTCATCGACACGGCGGACCGCGGATTCGATCTCGCCAGCCAACACGTCGCCGGGCGACGCTTCGTCGCCAGCATCGCGACCCTTTCCCGGTTCGGCGAGCAGGTCAATCGCGCTCCGGGCGCGGCTCGAAACCTCCCCCAGGACCGCCACAAAATCGCTGGCAGCCATCTCGACCGCATCCCAATCGGGGCTCGAGCGCAACGCGCCAGAAATCAGAAGCCGGTCGTCGTCGCGGCCGTGAGGAAGAAGCGGCGCAAGGGCAGCGGTGAAGTCGGGAAAGCGCTTCGAAGCCGCTTCCGCGGCGGCCTGCAGGGCTTCGCCATGCTCCTTTAGCGCGCCACCCGGGAAAGCCCTGAGGAACTCTGCCACGCCACCGGCTCGGTGGTCGCGCGACGCAGGCCGGTACATTGCATCCAGCGCATCCTGCACCTGGCGCCGGGTGACGGTAGCGCCAAACTGGCGCGTGGCCGTTTCCTCCAGGTTGTGCGCCTCGTCGATGATGAGCACGTCGTATTCGGGAATAGCGCTCCCGCCGGAGGCCAGGTCGGCGAGAAGCAGCGCGTGGTTCACCACGATGATGTGCGCCGACTCGGCCGCCTTTCGCGCTCGTTGAAGGAAGCAGAGCCCTTCGCGAACGTAGGTGTTTTGACGCGAAAGGCAGTCTGCATCCTGCGCGGAAAGGCGCTGCCAGGTCAGCCAGTCAACGCTGTCAAGGCCGATTTCGGAACGGTCGCCGGTTTCGGTTTCCGGGAGCCAGAGCAACATCGAGGCGGCAATGCGGGCAAAGTCGGGGTCCATGGCCGACGCTGTGAAGCTGGCCGTCCAGCGCTGCAAGCACAGGTAGTTGCCGCGGCCCTTGAGAAGCACAGCGCGGAAGTCGTCCGCAGACTCGATCTCACCGGACGCCACCAGCATTTCGCGCAAAGCCGGGATGTCCTTCCTCAACAGCTGTTCCTGCAACCCGATGGTGTTCGTCGAAACCACCACACGCTTGCCGGTGCGGTAGGCATGGAGAGCAGCAGGCACGAGGTAGGCGAAGGACTTGCCGACGCCGGTTCCCGCTTCGACCAGCAAGTGGCCACCGTCTTCCAGCGTCTCCCGCACGTACGAGGCCATCTCCCGCTGTTGGGGGCGCTCCTCGAACGCATCGAGTACGTCCGCCGCGGCAGAAAGCACGCGGTCGACATCGTCCGCGCCAATTCGGTCTGCGCCGCCGGAGGGTTCCAGGCGGGGATAGTGTGGCGCGGGGCGAACGAGTGGCCGCTGCACGCTGCCTTCCAGCGACACGCTGTCAGGCAGCACGGCTTCGGCCAGGCCCGGGTCCTGTAGGGCGATAACCTGCGCCAGTTGTTTGCGCTGCAGCGCGGGCAGGCTCGCGGCCCGCTGGCGGAGCGCGACGAAGAGGCGGGCCGCAGTCCGGGCATCGTTCAGTGCGCGGTGGTGTGCATCGGCCTGGACGCCAAGTTCCCCCGCGAGGTCCACGAGCCCACGTCCGCGAATCGCGGGGAAGAGAAACCGCGCTACCTGCGCCGTGTCAATGGCGGCGCCGGGAAACAGCACCCCGCTACGGCGCAGATAGCTCAGGTCGAAGCCAACGTTGTGGCCGATCACCGGATTGTCCCCGGCAAAGGTGCGAAGCGTGTCCGATAACTGTTGGAGCGTCGGCGCCTCGGCCACGTCGCCGGATGTCACCCCGGTCATGTTCTGGATAAAGAGAGGAATATCGCGCCCGGGATTCACGAACGACTGGAAGCTATCCAACTCGGTCCCGTGCTCATCGAAGCGCACGAGTCCTACCTCCGTGACGTGGTCCTTCTCGGGGTCCAGGCCGGTGGTCTCAATGTCGATGGCAACGAAGGTAGAGGGTGACAAGGGCGAACATCCGTGCGATTTCGAAAACTGAGTGTACCGGCCAACGGTGGCCCGGGCATCCCTATTCCAACGGCGAATCGCAATCCGCGACAACACCTGACGTTCGACGTGATTCAGCGTCACCCAAGGCTACCAGTTAAGACGCTCGCCCAAACCGCAGCGGCGTATTGAGGGCTCGATCCAGAACGGGATAGAATGCGGCACCCTCACCGCACAATCGATAGGAAGTAGGGCTAGCGTCTATGAACGTCTTCGACACCAGGGACAT
>CAZDZP010000191.1:0-5162 GCA_964509855.1 uncultured Anaerolineaceae bacterium
AGCCGCCTGTATTGATGAATTCCCGGCCCTGCGAGAGCATCAGCCCCCACGAGATGCCGGGAGGTTGAACGCCGAGACCAAGAAAACTGAGGCCCGCTTCCGCCAACATGACGCCTGCGAAGTCGAAGACGCCGATGATGGCCATGACGGGAATGAGGTGGGGAATGATATGGCGGAGGATGATGCGGGTGTCGTTCGCGCCGACTGCAACGGCGCCTTCGACGAAGGCCTGGTTGCGAAGGCTGAGTGTTTGGGCGCGGGCCATTCTCGCGAACACCGCCCAGGAGAAGATGACCAGCAACAACACGAGGTTGGTCACCGTCGACCCCATCAAATAGAGCAGGAAGATGGCCAGCACCAGCGATGGAAAGGCCATTTGCAGGTCCACCATGCGCATGACGAGCATGTCGACGACGCCGCCACGGTAGGCCGCGACGACGCCGATGGTCGTGCCGATGAGGCCAGCGATGATGGCCGCCGCCGCCGCGATGCCGATGGAAAGCCGCGCGCCCTGCACCGTCCGCGCGAGCGTGTCGCGGCCGAGATTGTCGGTACCCGCGATGTAGAGCGTGCCATCGGCGCCACGCGACATCGGCGCGAGCAGGCGGTCGCCCAGGGCCTGGGCATGCGGGTCCGCCAGTGGCAAAAGCGGGCCTGCAATTGCCACCGTCACCATGAAGAGCAGCAGCACGGCAGCGGCTGCGAAGAGAGGCTGGCGGCGAACCGCACGACCGAGTTTGGTGGCGGCGCCTGGTTGCTGCCGGAGCAAATCCTCTGGCTGGTTGTAGGTTTGCGGCGCGGGAATGCCTCGTGCGGTCATGCCAGCCTCACTCGCGGGTCAACCCAGGCGTAGAGGAAATCGACCATGATGTTGATGAAGACGACGAGCACGCCGATGTACATGACGCCGGCCATGACGACCGGGAGGTCGCGCTGGGTGACTGCTTCGAGCAGTACGCGGCCCACGCCCGGCCACGCAAATATCTGTTCGATGAGTACGGCGCCGTTGAGGAGCGCAATAATTTCAGCGCTCATGAGCGTGAGCCCCACGAGCCCGGCGTTGCGAAGCACGTGACGGCGCACCACCACGTTCTCCTTCAGCCCCTTCGAGCGCGCTGTAGAGACATAGGGACGCTGGAATTCCTTCACCACCGACTGTTCCAGCACCTGCGTGTAGCGGCCGATGGAGGCAAGGGAAAGCGCAATCACCGGCAGCACCATCTGGGGCCACCAGCCGTAGCCGGAGGTGGGCAGCCAACCGAGTTGCACCGCGAAGATGTAGATCAGCGCAAGCGCGATGAAAAAGCCCGGGAGCGAAGCGAAGAGTGTCGTCACTGCGGTGATGGCGAGGCTGGACGGCTTCCCGTGGCGGCGCGCCGAGAAGATGGCCAACGGTATCGCCACGATGAAGGTGAAAGCGAGCGTCACACCACCGAGCTGGAGAGTGCGCGGTACACGCTCCAGGACGATGTCGCTCGCGGGGCGGTTCTGATAGACGGAGTTGCCGAAGTCACCGCGAAGCGCACCTCCCATGAATTCGACCAACTGTTCCCACACCGGGCGGTCGTAGCCACCAGCGATTCGGAGCTGCTCCCGTTCTTCCGGCGTTGTGTACTCCGGGTCGGCGAGGAACGCGACCGGGTCGCCGATGTAGTGGGTCGCGAGGAACGCGAACAACAACAACCCGAAGAGCACGGCGATGCCACCAGTGATCCTGCGGATGAAGTAGTTCGTCATGCGAAGCTGAGGTCGCCGGGGTGCACGTAGACGTTGATGCCGAAGTTGGTGGCCACATTCGGCGCGAGGCCGTGCACCTGGTTGATGCCCATGATCCAGGCCCGCGGCGTCTCCTCTTCCTGCAGGCGCGTGGCAATGTCCTGGATGGTGCTGTTGCGTTCCTCACCTTCAAGGGTGTTGAGTGCCGTGAACTCTTCGTCCCAGGCAGGGTTGCAAAAGGTGCCGGAACCTTCGCAGCCGTACTTGTCGAGCAGTGACCCGGCAACTTCGCCGTAGTTGCCCGAGCTGGTGGTCTCCATGAAGAGCGCCGGCTTTTGCTCTATGGGGCCCTGGTCAACTTCGGAGTACTGGAGCCGCTCGAGCTTCGTCAGTTTCACGTTGAGTCCAACAGCGTCGATCTGCGCTTTGTAGATTTCGGCGAGCTGGTCCTCTTCCGGGACGCGTCCTTCGCCGTAGATGAGTTCGACTTCCTGGCCAATGGCGCCGGCTTCTTCGAGCAGCGCTCGGGCCTGCTGCGGGTCATAGGGCCAGACCGGCACTTCGACGGGCTGGTACGCGAAGAACCCGATTGGCGTCGCGGTACCACCGAAGATGGCGGCGTTGATGCCGTCTTTGTCGAGCGCATAGTTGATGGCGCGGCGCACGCGAATGTCGTCGGTCGGCGCTTTCTGGTTGTGGAGGCGGAGAGTGTTCGACTGGAAGCCGCCACCAACGACGCTGTTCTCCAACGAGGAGGCCTGCTCCGGGCCGATGTTCCAGGCGAAGTGTGCCTCGCCAGTGCGAACGGTCTGTGCGCGGACGCTGGCCTCCGGGCGCCAGACGAATCGGAAGCGGTCGATGTTCGTGTGCTGGCCCCAGTAGTCGGGGTTCTTCACCAGGGTGATGTCCTGGCCGGTGCGCCACTGGTCGAAAAGGTAGGGACCGGTCCCGACTGGCGCCTGCCGCATGCCCTCGATGCCCATTTCGTTGAGGGCTTTGGGCGAGAACGCGGAGTAGGTGAGATAGAAGGCGAGCCCGAAGAACTCCTGCTCAACGATGGGGAAGCGTGCCGACATCTGGAGCGTGTATTCGTCGACGGCTTCAACGCGATCGAAGTAGCGCGACGATATGGAGAACTTTCCAAGCGACTGCGCAAGTTCGGCGTCGAGAAAAGTATCGAACGTCGTCGCGGCGGCCTCGGCATTCCAGGGTTCGCCATCATGAAAGGTGACACCCGGGCGAATCTTGAACGTCCAAGTGACTTCGTCGGGCCGTTCCCAGCTCTCGGCGAGCACTCCCTCGTACTCAACTTCGGCAATTCCGCTTTGGTCCTCGTCGGTCATGTTGACCCGAATGAGCGTTTCGTTGACGCCGCGCAGCGCGACGACCTGGTCAAAAGCGCCGAAGAAGGGCATGAGGTCGGCCGGCTCGCGTTCCATTGCGAAGATGAATTCCTCGGGAACGTTCGCCGGGGGCGTCGGGACCTGGGTGGCGGCAGATGGCGTGCTTCCGTTGCCACCAGCGGCGGTGGTGTTGGTGGGCGAAGGCGAATCATCGTCGTCGTCACCGCCGCAAGCGGTGAGTGCTGCGGCGGCAGCGAGGCCACCGCCGAGGTACGCCGATCGCGCAAGCAGCCGCCGGCGGGACATGGGCGTCCAGAGTCGTGAGTTGGAATCTTCGAAGGTCATGAGCAGCTCCTGCGCTGGCGGAATAACTTGCGAACCCCTGTTCGCTTCCCGCAGGCAAGGCTGGCCCCCGTTCGTTAAGGCAACGCGAATGTTGTGTTATCGACTGTGAACATCCGGCATGGGTCTGCGAATCGCCCGTATTCACGGGACCGGCTGACACGCCCGGCACAGCTTCGTATTGTGGAGCGCATGCAAACACGACCCTTCGGAAGACTCGGCACCGTTAGCGCACTCACCCTGGGAGGCGGGGGCATCGGCGCGGTCTGGGGCGCCACAACGCGCGAGGAATCTATCGCCACCGTGCGCGACGCCGTTGATGGCGGGATCACGCTGCTGGATATGGCGCCGAGCTATGGCAACGGCGAAGCAGAAACGGTGGTTGGCGAAGCTTTCGGGGGCAAGCTCCCAAACAGTGTGCGCGTCACCACGAAGCACCTGCTGGGCACGCCGCGCAGGGGCACGGTTTACGAACGCCTGTCGGACAGCCTCGACGCAAGTCTCCAGCGGATGCGGCTCGAGTCCGTGGACGTGTTCGTGCTGCACGGGATGATCGCGACGGGCGCCGAAGAGGGCGCGACAACGCGTTGCGACCGGGCACTCTTCCGCGAGGAAGTGATACCCGCGTTTGAGCGAATCGTGTCCGAAGGACGGGCGCGTGCGTGGGGCATCACTGCCGTCGGACTCCCGGACGACATCATTTCCGTGTTGGAAGAATCGCCTGGTCCGGCCGTTGCGCAATGCATCGCGAACCTGCTGGATTCCCCGGGCGGGATGAAGCGGTTCGACGAGCCAGCACGACCGCGCGACATCATCGGCGCCGCGGCAGCGAACGGCGTGGGGGTCATGGGCATCCGCGCGGTGCAGGCCGGGGCGCTTACCTCCGCAATCGACCGCGACTTGCCCGCCGACCACCCGGAAATGCGGGACTTCTCCCGCGCCAAGCCGTTCCGCGATCTTGCGGCGGAACTGGGCGAATCGCCGGCGGCGTTGGCTCACCGCTATTCGCTGACCATCCAGGGCGTTTCGACCGTGGTTCTCGGTGTGAAGAATCGCGCCGAACTCGCCGAATGCCTGGCCGCCGAAGAAGCGGGGCCGCTCGATCCCGGTATCGTCGCCCGCATCGACGCAGCCGTGCGAGTCTGACGTGAGCGTGCGGGTTCGCGCGTACGCCATGACGCTGGTGCTCGCCGGACTCGTGGCGTCGCCGTTGTTCGGCGCGTTCCCCGGCGACAGCTTCCCGGTTTCGACCTACCCGATGTTCGCAAGCGCTCGCTCGAGCGAGGTGCTGATGCCGCATGCGATCGCGTACACAGCCGATGGCGAGGAGCGGCGCGTTCGCCCGCACGACGTGGCGAACGACGAGGTCATCCAAGCGTTCTCGACCATCCGCCAGGCAATCCGGCAGGGCCAGGAGGCGGTCGATCAGTTGTGCCAGCACATCGCGCAGAACGTTGCTCGTCACGACGACGTGGTGACGGTCCAGATTGTGACTTCCCACTACGACGCGTTGGAGTACTTCGACGGGGACAAGGAAGCGAAGGACCGCTGGATCGAAGGCGAATGCGCGGTGGCGCCGTCGTGAGCGCTTTCCGAGCGCTCGACCGCTACTGGATGGCGCCCGGTTCCGCGAGGACGCTGGCGTGGCTACGCATCCTGATCGGCGGCTATGGGGTCGTCTACCTGGCCGTGCGGGGACCGGCGCTAGCAAGCGTGGCGGGATTCGCGCCGAACCAGTACGAGCCGGTGGGCGTGGCGAAC
>CAZDZP010000192.1:0-5103 GCA_964509855.1 uncultured Anaerolineaceae bacterium
GCGGGTTGATGTAGTCGATTTCCGCCGGGTCGATTTCGGCCTTGCGAATCGCGGCCTTCATCGCGCGCTTCAGCCCGCGGCCGGTCTCGTGCAGGGCGATCATGTCGTAGGCGTCGTTGGAGCTTCCGTAGCCGATGACCTCGCAGTAGATGTTCGCGCCGCGAGCCTTCGCCGACTCGTACTCTTCGAGAATCATGCCGGCGGCGCCTTCGCCGGCGACGAACCCGTCACGGTTGAGGTCGAAGGGCTTGAGCGATTTCTCGGGGTTCTCGTTGTCGGACGCCAGTGCGCGCATCGAACACCAGGTGGCGTGGAAAATCGGGAGCAGCACGGCGTCGCAGCTTCCGGTGATCACCGCGTCGGCGTCGCCCCTGCGGATGTGCTCGAATGCTTCGCCTATGGTACCGAGGCCAGTGGCGCAGGCGCTCACGATTGACATGTTCGGGCCACGAGCACCGGTCGCGATCGCGATGTGCCCGCTGACCGCGTCGTTGATGAAGTTCGCCACGAGGAATGGGGTGATGCGGCGCGGTCCCTTGGTATCGAGAATCTTTTGGTGTTCGAGGATCATGTCGACGCCGCCACCGCCCGAACTGAATATAACGCCCGTTTCTTCGGCGTTGTCGTCGGTGATCTCGAAGCCGCTGTCCTTGAGCGCTTCGAGAGCAGCGGTCACGCCGAACTTCACCCCTCGCGTCATGTAGCGCGCCTGCTTGGCATCGACGAGGCTTTCGTCGAACTCCCAATCCTTCACTTCCGCCTGGATACGGACGGGGTAAGGTTCGGGGTCGAACAACGTGATCGGCCCGATGCCGCTCTTGCCGTCGAGCATCGACTGCCAGGTTTCCTGCGCGGTATGGCCAGCAGCGGTGACCGCGCCAACTCCGGTGACAACGACGCGCCGGTTCATTGCGCCGCCGCCTCAACAAGTGAGAATCGCTCGCCCAGCATTCCTTCGAACTCATCGCTGATGCTCAGGCTGTTCGTGTCATAGTCGATTCGGCGGATCAGCCGCGTGAGCACGTTGCCGGGGCCGATTTCCATGAACATGTCCACACCTTTCTCCAGCATCAGGTTCACGGACTGGTGCCACTTCACCCCCATGAGGAGTTGGTCTCGGAGTTCAGTCCCCACCTCATCGCTCGTCGAAAGCAGCTGCGCCGTCGTGTTGGCAACCATCGGCTGCGTCGGGTTGTTCAGCGTCACGCGTTGCAGAATTTTGTTCATCCCTTCGCTCGCCTTCGTCATGAGCGGAGAATGCGAGGCAATCGAAATCGAGAGTCGAACGACTCTGCGCGCCCCCGCTTCCTCGGCGAGCTTCATCGCTTTCGTGAGCGGTTCGATCGCGCCCGAAATGACGGTCTGTCCTTCGCAGTTGGAAGTTGCCAGGCCCACGTAGCCATCCGTCCCAGGCTGAGATACTGACTGGCAGATTTCGTCGACCTTCGCCTCCGGGAGGCCGAGGACAGAGGCCATACCGCCGGGAAGGTCGATCCCGGCCTGGTCCATGAGAATGCCGCGCTCCTTCACCAGCACGAGGCCGTCATCGAAGCTCAGCGCGCCTGATGCGACAGCCGCGGTGAACTCGCCCATGGAATGACCGGCGAAGAAGGCCGGCTGTAGTTCCTGGCCGCGTTTTTCCTTCCACCATTCCTCCAGCCCGCGCAGCCAAGCGATGGATGTGACGAACGTGGCCGGCTGCTGATTAATGGTGCGGTCGAGTTCGGCCTGTGGGCCTTCGAAGCACAGCTTTGAAATCGGGCCGTCGTAGACTTCATCGGCGCGGGCGAACAGGTCGCGGGCGGCCTTCGAAACGTTCGAAAGCGCCTGTCCCATGCCAACGTGCTGTGACCCCTGGCCGGGGAAGATGAGGGCTAGCCTTTTCCATGGCTTTATCTCTTGGTCCACGTCCTGCCACACCTCATCCGGGCGCCGAAACAGCGCCTTGATCCGCGAAGGATAGCACGCGATACCCGCCCAATCACGGCTCCGCGGTCCGTCCCTTAGAGCAGGTTGACCGGGTCCACATCTACCGTCCAACGCTGGCCCACGCGCACTTCTCCGAGTAGCCGGGAAGGTTCGTGGCCTCGCAGCAATATGTTCCACCGGTACTGCCCGCGCAGCCTGCGGATGTACGCCGGGCTCGGGCCAAGGATATCCGGGTCGGCCCTGCCAGCGGCGTCCCTGCGCATTCTTAGTTCGGCCGCCAACCGCGAGGCCTCCTCCAGTCCATGGTCTTCATTCCCGTGGTGGTAGGTCAGTCGCACCAGCCGGGCGAAGGGTGGGTACCCCGCGCGCCTCCTGTGCGCCAGCTCGTCTTCGTAGAACCCGTCGAAATCCCCGGTGGCGGCGGCAACAAGCGCCGTGGCTGAAGGGGAGTAGGTCTGAATCACCCCGAGCCCCTGTTTCTGGCGCCGGCCTGCCCGCCCGACCACCTGGCTCAACAGTTGGTAGGTGCGCTCAGGTGCCTGGTAGGTGGGCAAGTGCAGGCCGACATCGGCATCCACCGCGCCAACCACTGAGAGCTCGGGTAGGTCCAGGCCCTTCGCCAGCACCTGCGTCCCCACGACGATGTCGATTTCGCGACGTTCCAGCCGCCCAACCAACGCCTCATGCGCGCCCTTGTGGGACGCCGACTGGCCATCCCAGCGAGCGATGCGGGCGTTAGGGAACGCCCGGTGTGCCTCCGCTTCCACGCGCTGTGTTCCGACGCCAAAGGGCCGGAATCGTGCGCCGTCGCAACGCGGGCACTGGCTATCGAGTCTGCGCGAGCGGCCGCAGTGGTGGCAGATCAGCTTCGGAAGCGTGCCGGAGTCCTCCTGCAGGCTGAGCGCGACACCGCAGGTAGGGCACTCGGCGACATAACCACAGTCGCGACAAAGAATAAACCGGGCGGAGCCACGGCGGTTCACGAAGAGTATCGACTGCTCCTTGTTTCGTAGCGCCTGCGAAACGGCCTCCACCAAACGGCGGCTGAACATGTGGCGGTTCCCGGCGGCAAGCTCGTCGCGCATGTCGACGATTTCGACTCGCGGGGGTGGCGATGTCTCGGCGCCGCCTGCGCCCGTCGGTGCCAGGCGCTGCGACAGAGTCTGCAGCCCGATCTGGCCCTGCCGCGCCCTGTGGTATGTGACGATGTCGGGAGTGGCGCTTCCGAGAACAAGCCGCGCCCCGCTGAGTGCCGCCAATCGTTCCGCCGCCGCACGAGCGTGATAGCGAGGCGCGGGGTCGCTTTGCTTGAAGCTTGGCTCGTGCTCTTCGTCCATCACGATCAGCCCCAGGTTGCCCACCGGCGCGAACAGTGCGCTCCGGGACCCAAGTACCAGCCGCGCTCGCCCTTCGTGAATCCGCCCCCAGGTGTCGAAGAGTTCCCCATCGCCGAGCTGCGAATGCAGGACGGTGACGGTGTCTCCGAACCGCTCGCCGTAGCGGCGGATTGCCTGGGGCGTCAGGGAAATTTCCGGGACGAGCACGATGACACCACGACCTTCGGCCAGCGTGCGCGATGCCAGCTCCATGTAGACCTCGGTCTTGCCCGCGCCGGTGACGCCGTGGAGCAGGTGCGTTCCCCCGGACTCCCAAACTGCCTCGACCGCCGATTGCTGTTCCGGCGACAGCTCGACAGCCTCCTTGTGGGCGAACTGGTACGCGTCCATCGGGTCGCGTTCGACGCGAACGCTGCGCTCATCAATCCAGCCCTCTTCCGAAAGCCGCTCAACATGCCGCGGGGTCACGCCAAGCTCCCGCGACTCGGCGAGTCGCAGGTCCGGGGTCTTCGCCAGTCTTCCAAGAAGCCGCGCATCAACCGACCGGGGCGTGGTCTTGCGCAGTTCGGCAGCTCGCTCTCGCGCCTCTTCGGCGGTGCGCAGCAGGCGCAGATGCCGTTCGAAGCGGGCGGAGCCGCGCGGCCGAGCTAGACCCTGCGCAACCGTGAGGTAGCCCGCTTCCTGTAGCCTGCGCAGCCGATCAGAAGGTACCGCACCGAGGGCTTCGCGCAGGCTTTCCAGCGTGCTGCGCCCGTGTTCCCCAAGGTGCTGGAGGATGCGCTGCTCGGCCGGCTGCACCGGGTAGAGCGGCGGCACATCCACGGGCGCGACCATGGTGACAGGCTTCTGCCCGTAGCCGCGCGGCAGACAAACGGCAATGCAATCCCACAGCGAAGCGAGATAGGTTTCGCTCATCCACCGCGCCAGTTCGATGTGGGGGCGGTCCAGGAGCGGCGTGTCGTCCGCGATAGCCTGGATCTCGCGAACGCCGGCTTCTGGCGGCGTCACCACTTCGCCGGTGACGATGCCCTGCAGGATTTTCGCGCCGAACGGAACGAAGACGGGTTGGCCGGGACTGACCTGCATCCCAGTCGGAATGCTGTAGGTGAAAGCGCGGCGCGTTGGCTGGCCGCTGTTCACCGCCACGTCCACGAGCACCGGTTCGCTTTCCTGTACCATGACGGCAATCGTTGCGCCGCTCGGCTTCCGCGGCAAATGCGCCTTCACTGGCAACCGTGGCCGGTTCGAGACTCCATGCTAAACTCGCCACCGGTAGGACCACTTGTGACACAGAAGATTTTCGACGTACACATGCACTTTCCTCGCAACTGGGAAAACCCGGACGAGGACCCAGCGCCAATGGTTGACCGGCTGGTTGAGCACGCGACGAACGCTGGCGTGACCAAGGCGTGCATGCTCACCGGTGGCCGCTTCGGCCCCAGCTACGAGCGTGGTATGGAGATCATCCAGAAGTACGGCGACCTGTTCGTCCCCGTCGCCGTGATCGACCCGGAGGAAATCGGGCCGAGCGAAGTGCAAGAGCTCTACGATATGGGCTACCGCGGGCTCAAGCTCATCGGCGTGAACCGCGACTACGACACCTCCGACTACATGCCCACCTACGGCAAGGCGCAGCAACTGGATATGCCCATCCTCTACCACCTCGGCGTCATCGGCGGCGGGCTGGACTATTCCATCACGCATCCGCGTCGGGATGCTGTTGCGGCGCAGTCCTACGAACGCATGATGGCGATGGCCGACCGCTGGATCATTCGCGATGTCTCCGCGCTGCGCATGAGCCCCCTGCACCTCGACACGATCGCGAACCGCTTTCCCC
>CAZDZP010000193.1:0-5066 GCA_964509855.1 uncultured Anaerolineaceae bacterium
TGCCCGCGACAGCGCCTGCTATGGCGGACTCTCCCGAGGCGAATATCGTGGGCTGGTCGGATGAGAACTCGGAGCGGGCGATGTCCATGGCCGGGCGTGCGTAGTCGAGGATCTCCTCGACGTCGGCTTCGGATTCGATGGGTTCGTCCAGGAGGGACTGGGCGGCCAGCGAGGCGCGGGCGAGCATCCGCAGGGCGGCGGCGTTGGGTCGCACGGTCCAGCCTTCGCGTTGGAGCACGCCATGGAAGCGTGCAGCAAGCTCGGCGACCTCGGCTTCGCGTTCCGGAGGGATGTGCGAAAGGTCGTCCTCGGCGAGGGCGTCGATTGCGAGGCCCATGCCCGCGACGATGCCCGTGCCCTCTCCCTTGGCCACGTGAAGTACCTTGCCAATCGTGGCGACGCCAAGGCCGCCGACTTCGCGGAGGGCGCGAATGAGGGAGAGCCGATGGACGTGGGATTCGTCGTATTCCGACTGGTTGGCGCCGAGGGCACGGCCGGGCGGCAGCAACCCCTCGCGGATGTAGTACTTGATGGTTGGGACCGGGACGCTGGTAGTGTTGCTGAGTTCACGCATCTTCATGGCGGCGATCTCTCCGTTGTTTGACACGATAGCGCGACTATCCGATAGTGTCACTATCCATTCAGGGGGTGCGCGATGGCTGCACCGGCAATACACGCCCGAGGGGTACGAAAGCACTACGGCGCACTGCATGCGTTGGACGGCGTCGACCTCGACATCAACCACGGCGAGGTGTTTTCGCTACTCGGGCCGAACGGCGCGGGAAAGACTACGTTCGTGGAAGTTCTCGAAGGTTACCGGCAGCGAACCAGCGGCGATGTTTCCGTGCTGGGGGTGGACCCTGGCCGGGGCGACGCCCGATGGAAGGCGCGGCTGGGCATCGTGCTGCAGACCACGGCGATGTTCGAGCAACTCCGGGTTGAGGAAATCGTGAGCCATTTCGCCTCCTTCTACCCGGACCCGATGCCGGTGGACCAGGTCATCGAAATCACGGGGCTGCAGGAAAAGCGAACGTCGACGGTGGGCAAGCTTTCGGGCGGGCAGAGGCGGCGGGTGGATGTCGCGCTGGGCATCATCGGCAACCCCGAACTGATCTTCCTCGACGAGCCAACGACGGGTTTCGACCCGGCGGCGCGGCGGCAGGCGTGGGAAGTCGTGCGGGGGCTGACCTCGCTGGGGAAGACGGTCGTGCTGACGACGCATTACCTCGACGAAGCCGAGCAACTGGCGAACCGCGTCGGTGTGATCATCAGCGGGAAGCTGGTGGCGCTGGGGACGCCCTCGGAAATCGGTGGCCGAGCGACGGGTTCGGCGCGAGTGAGCTTCGAACTGCCGGGGACGCTGGCCGAACGGCAGCTGCCGGATGTGGGCGCGGAGCCGACTCGCAGCGAGGCGGGCGTCTCCTACCTCACGTCGACGCCGACGGCGGTTGTCAGCGCGCTGGCCGCGTGGGCGCAGTCGGCGGGCGCGGAGGAACTGCCGGGCCTGACGATTTCGCGGCCGAGCCTGGAGGACGTGTACCTGGAAATGATCGCCGCCCACCAGCAGGAACCCACCGCGGAGGTGGCAGCATGACTTCGAACGCAACAACAACCGAAAGGGCCGCGACATCCTCGAAGGATGCCGAACGGCCGCTACCGGGACTGCTGAGCTACTGCCTGGGGCGCGCCCGAGTGGAGCTGATCCAGTTCTTCCGAAGCGGCGACCAGGTGTTCTTCAGCTTCCTCCTGCCGGTGCTATTCGTGGTCATCTTCAGCACGGTGTTTGATGAGGAAATCGAAGGGCCGCCGGGAACGACTCCCGTGCCGTTCCCGCAGTACTTCGCGGCCGGCATGATTGCCGCCGGAATCATGTCGACGACATTCTCCAGCCTCGCGATCTCGATTTCGATTGAGCAGTACAACGGGGCGTTGAAGCGGCTGGCGGGAACGCCCCTGCCGCGCGCCGCGTACTTCTTCGGCAAGCTGTCGCTGGCGACGGTTACGTCGTTCATCCAGACCTGCATCATCCTCGCGATTGGCATCACGTTCTTCGGGATGTCGCTGCCGAGCGACCCGGCGCTCTGGGGACTGTTCGCGCTGGTGTTCGTGCTGGGCGTGGCCTCATGTTCGCTGCTCGGCATTGCGTACACCGCACTGATTCGCAGCGCGACCTCCGGGGCGACGGCGGTACAGCCTCCGTTCCTGGTGCTGCAGTTCATCTCCGGCGTGTTCTTCGTGTACAGCGGCATCCCGGCCTTTCTGCAGGTGATCGCTTCCATCTTCCCGTTGAAGTGGATGGTGCAGGGCATGCGCCAGGTGTTCCTCCCCGAATGGGTGGCCGTAGACGACTACGGCGGGTCGTGGCAAACGGAGTGGGTGATCATTGTGCTCGCCGGGTGGCTCGTGGCCTCGTTCCTCATCGCGATGCGCACGTTCAAGTGGGACCGGTCTTCGGGCTAGTCCCACATCCACATCGAACAACTCGACGGGAGCAGGACGTTGGCAAAGGTCATCGCGAAACGCATGAGCGCGGAAATCGAAGGGGACTTCGTGGTCTTCCTCATCGGGATGCGCATCAACAAGCCGTGGAAGCCCTGGAAGTGGCTGCCAGTGTTCTTGGCCATGCCGCGCATGTTGCGAGAACTCGCGCAGAAGCCGGAGATGGGATTGCTCGGCGTCGAGCAGTATCTCGGGAACCCACGGCGGCCGCTCATCGTGCAGTACTGGCGTTCATACGAAGCGCTGGAGGCCTACGCGCGGAATCGCGACGCGACCCACTGGCCCGCATGGGTCGCCTTCAACAAGAAGGTGGCCTCCAGCGGCGACGTGGGCATCTGGCACGAGACTTACCTCGTGCGGGCCGGCGGCTACGAAAGCGTCTACAACAACATGCCGCGACACGGGCTGGGGAAGGTTTCGGAACTGGTGTCGGCCTCCGGGAATCGGGAGTCGGCGAAGGGCCGGATGGAGCTTCACGGGACCGGCGTAGCCGCGAAGGGCGAAGAAACTCCCACCTAGAGCTGGCGATAGAAGATGGTCGTGGGGCAGGGGGCGCCGTCCGGCCAGAGCGCGTAGTTGGGGATCTCGCCGACGCGCACCCAGCCGAGGCGCTCGTAGAGGCGGTAGGCGGCGGTATCCGTGACGGTGTCGAGCACGAGGAGCGTGCGACCTTCGCGCCGGGCGACGGCTTCGACTTCGCGCATCAACGATTCGGCGATGCCCTGGCGGCGCGCGCTGCGGTGGACCAGCATCTTGGCGACGTCGGCGCGGTGGGGCTGGTTTTCCTGGTGTGCCAGCAGCAGTTGGACGGTGCCGACCAGCGTCTCGCCATCGAAGGCGGCGAGCAAGAATGTTTCGTCGCGAGCGACGGAGGCGGCCACTTTCGTCCAGAAGGCCTCGGCCTTTTCGCGCGAGAGCGGCGCCATGAAGCTGACGGATGCGCCGCCTTCAACGCAGTCGATGAGCACGGTGGCGAGCGCCGGGATGGCCGCGGCTGCGTCCTCTGCGCTCAGTTCGACGATTCGGATAGGGCCGGAGGCCACGGGGCTGCTCCATTTTGCGATGGGAGGAAGCGTAGCCGAAGGATGGCGGACCCGGGATGACGATTGCGTGTCGCCGCTAGGCGGAGATGAGACCGGCCTGTCGCAGCACGTTCACGATGCGTTCGCGGGGGATGATGCCGATGACGCGCCCTTCTTCGACGACGGGCGCGTGGAGCAGGTCTTCGTTCTCCATTTCGAGGAGGACTTCGGAAAGGGGGGCATCGGGTTTCATGGCGACGAGCCGGGCCGTGGGCACCATGGCTTCGCCAGCGGTGATGGTGTCCCACATTCGCTCGGGGATCTCCAGGACTTCGAAGGAGGAGAGAATACCGGCGAGCGAGCCGTTCTCTTCGACGAAGTAGGCAACGCGCGGGTTGATTTCGATGACGCCGCGGGCGAGTGAGCCGATGGAGCGGGCGGCATCGGCGACGGGCGGATCGCTGAGCATGAGATCGCGGGCGGTAAAGCGCTGCAGTTCGCGGATGAGGCGCACCTGCACGAGCGACTGACGCGCGCCGTTTTCCAGGAAGAAGCCGATGAGGATGAGCCAGAGCCCGCTGATTGGGGTGGTGGCAATGACGGGGATGGTGAGCCCGGCGATGGCGAGCGCGCCGATCGCCATCATGGACCAGGCGAACAGACGGCCCGTCCACGCGGCGATGACGGTCGAGCGCTGAAAGTCGCCCGTGACGAGCCAGATGATGGAGCGGAAGACGCGGCCGCCGTCCATGGGGAAGGCGGGGAGGAAGTTGAAGATGCCGAGGATGATGTTCATGGCCCCGGCCCAGAAGATGATGATGGGCAGGGGCTCATCCGTGACGGAGCCGAAGAGGAACCATGCGCCGATGAGGATGGCGCCGAGGGCGAGGCTCAGCAGAGGGCCGGCGGCGGCCATGAGGAGTTCGTTCAGCGGGCGGGTTGCTTCGCGCGTGATGTGGGCAACTCCGCCGAAGAGGAAGAGCGTGATGCTGCGCACGGGGATGCCATAGAACTTCGCGACGACGCTGTGGGCGAGTTCGTGAAGGATGATTGAAGAGAAGAAGAGGACCGCGGAGACGAGCGCCATTGCGATGTGGACGCCGGTGCTGAGTTCCGGGAGCACGTCGGGGAAGATCTGGGTGGCGAGCAGCCAGACCGTGAGCGCGGCAATGAGGAACCATCCGGGGTTAACCAGCAGCGGGATGCCGAGCAGTGAACCGATTCGGAGTGTGCGCACGATTGGAGTGTACCGTGCACGCGGGGCTGCGTGCGGCCGGGGGCCTTAACCTTGGAGGGAAAGACGACTCACGCTTTCGGCGCGGCTAGGTGCGGTCGCCGGAAGCGGGCGGGAGCGGCTCGTTTTCTTCGGCGACGATTTCGTAGCAAATCCAGAAGTAGAGCAGGCCCATGAGGATGGGGGCGAGGAATGCCGGGTGGCCGGAAGCGACCAGCCCCATGAATCCACCCAGGGTGACGAACACGAGAGCGAAGACGTAAACGAGGAAAGCTCCCCAACTCCAGCTGATCATCGGTACCTCCGGGTGG
>CAZDZP010000194.1:0-5061 GCA_964509855.1 uncultured Anaerolineaceae bacterium
GGAGTGGGCGGCGCCACCGTCTCCAGCGGCTCCGGGGTGGAAGTCGCAGCCGACAATGGCGAGGTCGTCCCGGTCGAAGCAGCGCTCGGAGTCGCCGTCGCGCTGATCGCCGCGGTCGGCGTTGCCGATGGCTGGCTGGTCGCCTCCGCGGTTGTCGCGGCGGATGGCGTCGCCGTGGCGGTGGCGATTGCGGCTGTTGTTGGCGGCACGGTCGAAGCTGGCAGCGTTGACACCGGGGGCAAAGGCGTCGCCGTCGGCTCCGGGGCGGACTGGCCAGGCGCGTGGCCGCAAACCTGCTCGAAGGTGGTGTTGCGCGGCGCCGTTGCGCTGCTGGCGGACCGTTCGCCCCAGCGCCAGCCGTGCAGGTCGCCGTCGCGCGCCGCCTGGGAGCGGAACCCCAGCGCGGAATACCGCCACGATTCGCCGTAGGGCTGCGTGAAGAACGCCCAGTAAACGCAGGAGTCGCTCTCCACGGCGCATTCGCACGTACACGAATCGAACGAACCCGAATGCTGGCACCCGACGCTGTTGATGCTGCACACCAGGCCAGTGAAGTCGCTCGCCACCAGTCCCGCTTCTGCCAGCAACCGATCGCCGCTGATGGACTCGCCTTCGAAGCCGACGCAGATCGCGGAGACGGTCCCGTCCCCCCATTCGACCACGACGCCGGCCTCACCTTCGGCCAGCGCGACGGCGGGCAGAAGCGCGAGTAGCGCGGCGACGGTCACAATGAACGCTCTCATGCCCGGACCACGTCTTCCGGGACGACCGCGCCGGGCACGAGCCGGGCAACCTGCGTTGGGAACGGGCCGCCGCTCCCGAACGCCACGCGAGCGGGGAGGTCGCAGGCAACGCGGCCTGCTTCGAGCGCCACGACCCTGGTCGCGAACTTTGCGGCGGATTCGATGTCGTGCGTGGCAACGATTGCGGAACCGCCGCCGGCGGCGTGCTCGCGGAGACGGCTGGCGAGCCAATCCTTTGCCTCGTGGTCGGCGCCGCGCGTCGGTTCGTCGAGCAGCCAGGTGCGCGGCGAATGCGCGAGCATGGCCCCAATGGCCACGCGCTGCTGTTGGCCGACGCTCAGGTCGCGTGGGTTGGCGGCCCGGTGGGCTGACAGGTTCCATGCCTTCAGTGCTACGTCCAGCGCGGCCGGATGCTTTTCCCCACGCAGCCGGAGCGTGGCCCGGAGTTCTTCGTCGACGCGGTCGTGGTAGAGGCAGAACGCGGGGTCCTGGGGGACGAGTCCAGCGAAAGCCGTGCGCTCGGCGGTGCTCGCATCGGACGGCAGGCCCGCAACGGAAACGCTGCCGCTGGCCGGCTTCACGAGCCCGGCAATGGCGCGGAAGAGCGTCGACTTGCCGCTGCCGTTCGGACCAATGAGCGCGACAATCTCGCCTTCACGCACCGTGAGGTCCACGCCATCAAGCGCGACGACGTCGCCATAACAGACGCGCACTCCCTGCGCCTCAAGCACGACATCGCCCGGTGCTGCCGATGGTGAGTCCGGGCGAACCTCCAGTTCCATGCCGGCGAGTGACGCCCTTGCACCTTCGACGGTGAGCGCGGGCGGAAGGCCAAGGCGGGACATCAGCCGGCTCACGGCTGGAGCACCGGGCAGATGCGTCGCGGCCTCGCAGGGCGTCATCTCCCGCACTTCGCCGTCGTGGACATGCAGCACGCGGCGCGACCGTGGCAGCGCGTGCGCCAGCCGGTGTTCCGAAACGAGCACCGTCAGCCCCGCCGCGGCAAGGTCGTCAATCGCATCGAACACCGAAACCGCGCCGGCTGGGTCGAGCTGGGATGTCGGCTCGTCCAGCAGCAGCAGCTGTGGCCGTAGCGCCAGCACCGCCGCGATGGCCACCCGCTGGCGTTCGCCGCCGGAAAGCGTGGCCATGCGGCGGTCCAGCAGGTGGGCGACGCCCAGCCGCGCCGAGAGCGCATCCACGCGGCGCCACATTTCGTCGCCAGGGACGCCTTGCTGTTCCATCCCAAAGGCGATTTCGTCCTCCGCGATCTCCGCGATGGACTGCGATTCCGGCTCCTGGAAGACCATGCCGACGTGGTTCGAGACTTCCCGGGCCGGGGTGCGCGTGGGGTCGATGCCCGCAACGGTCGCGCGACCCGCAAAGATGCCGCCATAGAACTGCGGCACGAGCCCGTTGAATACCCGCAGCAACGTCGACTTCCCACCCGCGGAAGGACCGACAACGAGCGACATCCCGCCCCCCGGGAGTTCGAAGTCGACATCGCGGAGCGCGGGCCGGGACGCCCCCGGGTAGGTGTAGCTCACGCGTTCGAAGCGAGCGATCACGTTTGCACGCCTTCCGGGACCTTCGTGGTATCTGAGACGGGTGCCTTTGCGGCGGGGACCACGAACAGCAGGCGGCCCACCGGCCACGCGGCGAGCAACACAAGGGCCGCCGGCAGGAGCTCGAAGGCCGGCGCGGGTAGACCGGCGAAGGGGTTGTAGGTCAGGTCGATCCAGCCGGTAGCGCGGCCTGCGATCGCCACGAATGCGACCACGCCCGAGCTGGCCGCGAGGAGCCGGTCGGCGAGCGGGAATGGTTCTTCGCGCAGGCGCGTCATGTTGCGGGCGCGAGCGGCACGCCACCCCCAATAGAACACGCAGCCAGCGGCGAGCAACATCCCGACAACAGCAACGGCGCGAAGGTCGCCGGCGTAGAGCCACGTCCAGCCCGAGACGAGCGCAAGAGGCACGGCCGCGATTCCCGCAAGTCGCGCCCCGAGGGGTAGCGGCGAATGCGATGCAAATCCGCGCGCTTCCATCGCTTCGGCCAGTCGCGTTGCACGTTCGAGTCCGCCGATTACGGCGGGGACGGCCAGCGCGGGGATGTCGCGGATGCCCGCGGAGCCGCCACGAAGCGTGCGCGCCTCACGCAGGCGGCGCAGGTCTTCGATGGTCGATGGCAGCAGGGCGAGGCCCACGGTGACGACGAGCCCGGCATGGAACACTGCCGCCGGGCCCAGCCGCAGCATGCGGTAGGGGCTGACCGCGCCATTCAGCACGGCGAAGGCGAGAAAGACGCAGAGGATGGCAACTCCGCGGATGGCCGCAGCCACCAGCGCCTCGCCGGTGACCGGACCCCCGAGCCGGAGCCCGCCAACCCAAGACGGCAGGTCCGGCCCAGGGACCGTGAAGAGCACGCGCTCGCCGTAGCTCCCGTTGATGGTGGCGATGGCCACGGAAACAACGAGCAATCCAACGCCGAGCGTGAGCATGAAGCGAAAGCTGGCAACAGCACTTTCGGTACGCGGCGAAACGGCTGCTACGAGCAGCACGCAGAGCACGAGCAGGCACAGGTAGAACGGGTTGGTGGTGACGAGCGCCACCACCATCACCATCGTCGCCCATGCGAGCCACGCTGCTGCGTGCATGTTACTCGGCGTCCCGGTCTCTAGGCCGTTCGCCGGCGGGCAGCAAAGACGGCGACACCAAACACGGCAATCGCGAGGCCGATGGCGCTACCGCCGATCACCGGCGACAAGGACCCGCCACCCGAACCGTTGCCGGTCGCCGGGGGCCGCGGTGCGGCTATCGTCGGAGTAGCTGTCGCCGATTCAGGCGTTGCCGTCGGAGAGGGAGGAGCGGGCGTTGTGGTTGAGATTTGGGTGGACGCTGGCGTCGGCGTCTGCTCGACGACAATCTCGGTCGTGACAGCGTTGCAGAACGTGCGGCCAGCGAGCGCAGGCACGGCCTGGTTCGTGGCGTAGGCCGGGTCGAAGCCGGGGAAGGAGCCGTCTTCGGCCTGCAAACCCACAAGGAAGTCGACCGGGTTCACGCCGTCGACGGTCCACGCCTCACCCTCCGGGTCTTCCCCGGCGGCGATGAGCGCCTGGAGGACGTAGGCGGTGCTGTTCGCGTTCGATTCGAAGGGGTCGAAGCCCCAGCCGCCATCGGCGCCCTGGACGTTGGCGAGGAAGGCGAGGCCGTTCGCGACCGATTCTTCGTCTGCGGAAACCCCGGCTTCGACAAGTGCCTGGATGACGATTGCGGTGTTGTCAGGGTCGCCGGTGTCGGCGAAGCCCCAGCCGCCATCGGCAAGCTGCATCGCTTCGAGCGCGTCAACGGCAGCGCTGGGAACCGTTGCACCCGTGCACTGCAGCCCGAGCATCACGAGCGCCTGGCTGAAGCTGGTGGGGTCGTACTGACCGGTCTCGTCGTCGTAGGCGCTGGTGATTACGGCGTGGAAGTCCGTGCCAGCAACATCCGTGGGATCGAGGTCCAAGGCAACGGTCGCGAGGGCAGCTTTGGCGGCCGCGGGTGCGGTCTCCTGCTCGGCCGCGACGACTTCCAGGTAGTCCGCCGGGGAAAGGCCGTCTTCGGTGGTCACGGTGTTGGGGTCGACCCCGGCGGCGCGAATGGCGTAGATGGCGTCCATGGTTTGGCCGGCGCCGAAGCCACCGAAGCCGCCGTCCGGCTGCTGGGTTGTGCGGATGTAGTCGACACCCGGGCCTACAGCCTCGGGGCGTGGGGCGGCATCGGCAAGTGCGATGGGCAGTGCAACTAGGGCAGACCCGAGGGCACCCAGTACGATTCGTTTCAAGATTCCAGTTCCTTCCAATGGGCAGCGCGGGACAATGCCCGGCGCAGCCGAATTCGACGACGGGTTGGTGGAAGAAACTGGGGTCAGTGGATCGGGAGCACCATAGCGACCGACTCCTTTCTCGCGAAGGATCTTCGGTACGCAGGGCAGACGGGTTTTCTGGCTTAGGCCCGGGTTCGGACCCTTACAGTTGCGGGACAGCGCCGGTATTGCACCGGACTTACCCCGTTTCCTTCGCGATGGCGAAGGCTCTGCTGCGTAGTGAAAGAAATGTGCGCCGGGAACAGGTGGCCGTCAAGTTAGTACCCGATCGGGGTGTTCAACGTTCGACAGACTTGATAAACTGGTTATCAACTTTCATTGACACAGGATAGGCAGGCTACAGCCGCATGAACCTCAACAAATTCACCGAAAAGGCACAGGAAGCGGTCCTCGAAGCGAAGCGTATCGCCGAAGACATGCGCCACCAGGAGCTGGGCGTCGACCATCTGCTCGT
>CAZDZP010000195.1:0-5060 GCA_964509855.1 uncultured Anaerolineaceae bacterium
CGCGGCGGCCGCGACGGGGATATGCCGGTCCGCGACGATGAGCCCGAGGGTGGGGCCAAGGCGGGGTAAACCGTGTCCGCGGAACAATTGCAAAATGTGAACGACTGGATTCCGCAGGTGCTATACTGCAGGTGCCAGGCAGAGAGACCCATCCTCCACCCCTGGTGTGAAAGTTAGATACGAAATGACCTCCCCGACGGCCACAACTCGGCCCACCAATTCGATCCTCGCTGCAATCCCCCAGGATGAGTACGAAACCATCGAACCGCTGCTCGAAGTACAGCTCTTGCGTATGCGCGAAACCCTCCAGGAAGCGGGCGAGCCGCCTGAGTACGTGTACTTCCCTACGAGCGGCATCATCTCCGTGCTGACGGTGATGGAGAACGGGATGATGATCGAATTCGCCACCGTTGGCCGCGAAGGCACCACCGGTGTGCCGGTATTCCTTGGCATGGGCGATACGAATATGGCGCTCATTTCCCAGGTGCCCGGCGAGGCGCTGCGCATGAAGAGAGACGACTTTCGCGAACAGCTGTCGCTCAACCCGGAATTCGATGCCGCGATGCGCCACTACAGCGGAATCATGCTCGCGCTGGTAGCGCAGTCGGCCGCTTGCAACCGTGCCCACCATGTGGACGAGCGTTGCGCCTGCTGGCTGCTGATGACGCACGACAGTCGGCCAGCGACACCTTCCCCATCACGCAGGAATTCCTCGCGCAGATGCTGGGGGTGAGCCGACCGAGCGTTACCGTATCGGCGAACTCGCTCCAGAGCGCCGGGTTGATCAGCTATCACCGTGGCGAAATGACGATCGTGAACCGCGCAGGCCTTGAGCAGGCTTCGTGCGAATGCTACGCCGTGACCCACTCGACAGCTCAGCGAGCCCCAACGCCCCAACTGTAATTCCCGGACAGACGCGCGGGCGCAACATTAACGAACGGGACCGCATCCGCGGTTTGTTGCGTTTACGCGCCAACCGCACCAGGAGATTTTCGCTTTGGGATTACTCACGTGGATCCTGGTCGGGCTTGTCGCTGGCCTTCTTGCAAAGTTCATCATGAGCGGCGGCCCCGGGGGCGGCGGTGTTCGCGGACTTGTGATCACCGTCTTCCTGGGCGTTGTAGGCGCGCTTCTCGGTGGCTTTGTAGCCTCGGCCATGGGTTGGGGCGACGTAACCGGCTTCAACCTGACCACGCTCGTCATCGCGACGCTCGGCGCAATCGCGGTCATCTTCATCTTCCGCGCCGTGGTACGCCGCAGTAGCGGTGGGTTACTGGGCTAGCGAACGGATGTCCGCTCTCGCGCAACAAACGAAAGGGGCGCACCAATGTCATTTCTTGGAATTCGAATCCCCGCGTGGCTCGGCGGGCGAACCCGCGCCGAAACGACGAAAGCGGAAACGGTCGCAGA
The DNA here is from genome assembly GCA_964509855.1 of uncultured Anaerolineaceae bacterium. Lineage (GTDB taxonomy): Bacteria > Chloroflexota > Dehalococcoidia > Tepidiformales > Tepidiformaceae > CAZDZP01. The sequence continues at coordinate 1,411 of CAZDZP010000195.1, forward strand.
GTCTGTCGAGAACATCGATGCCAACGCATCGGGGGCCGCAGCTGAAGATCAAACCCAAAAGGACGCGGAGAAGGAGCGGCAGGGCAATCCTGCCGAACAGGGCGGGGAAGGCTAGCGGAGTCGATCGTCCTTTTGCATGAGGTCGGCCACACATTGCTGGCAGATGCCGTGCGAGATGGTTTCATTTCCCTGCGTCTGCACAGATCCACACCAGGCGCACATGATAGTGAACGCGCTGGTCTCCGTCTGCGCGACGCTCATTGTCGGAGCTTCGAGGGGGAACGGAGTTTCCCCCGGTAGTCCATCCGTGGGACGTTGTTGTGTCATGGCAAACCTGCTTCCGGTGCGCGCCGCGTCTCCCTTTACCATCGGCGATTCGACACCGTTCGTCTGTCCAAATGTGACCAAACGTCTAGTCGAGGCGCTCGTGGATCTCCGCGCGGGCCAGTGGCATGCAGAAGCTGCACACGACGTACGCGACGCCGGTCAGGCCTTGCACCAGCAGGGTGTCGCAACACGCGCACACAACAGTCGTTCGGAGACCAGTCGTCGCACCCCTCTCAGCGGTAAAGCTGATGGGCATCGGACGGTTCGGGGTGTCGCGTCTGAACCCCCGGATGGTGTGCTTCGAATCCCGGCCATCAGTCACAACGTTCACCAGCTTCCAACCGCGTATCCTTGTGCTGAGATTGGCGGGAGCGGTCATCCCGCCAATCTCATAAAGGCATTGTGCATTCCGGCGTCTGTCTTAAATCCACCGACGAAACTGTATTCTTGAAAAGAACAATGGCGTTGTGTGGCGCTCACATTCACAGACGCAAATGCTAGGAAGTACGCCTGCCCAGGTAGATCGCGGTTCCACCGATCCCCAGCACTACCGCCGCCAGCGCAGCGAGTGCCACAAGTCCCCAGTCCAGCCCGCCGCTCTCATCGCCATCGCCCGTCGCCGGCGGCTGGATGGTCACGGTCGAGGTGGGATCTCCTTCTGTTGGAGGCGCTGGCGTTGCTGTCCCATTTGGCGCCGGTGTTGCGTCCTGCAGAGACGGCAGCACAGGGTCTTCGTCACCCGTACAGGAAGTGCCGTCGACTGGCGCCACGAGGTTCACCAGGTAGTCGTCCACCAGCCGATCGATGCAGAGGCTGTCGCCACCGCCGTAAACGGTGTGCCCTTCGCCTTCGTGCGTGAGCAGGATGCCGGATTCAAGGTCTTCAGCCGCCGCAACGGCGCCTTCGTAGGGCGTTGCCGGGTCGCCGGTGGTGCCAATCACAACGATGGGCGGCGCGCCGGCCGCCGTTGGCACACCAATCGGGTCGGCGCCAAAGTTCCACAATCCGCAGGTGTTCACCAGGACACCCGGACCGAAAATCGGCGCGACTTCCCGGGCGAGCGGCAAGGCTTCCTGGTATTCCTCCCAGGTGTCGACGGCGTCGTCCGTCCGTTCCGCGTCGATGCAGTTCACGGCATAGAGAATGGCCGTGTCGGCGAGGCCGACATAGATGTCGGCGTTGTTCACCAGCCCGGAAGCATCGCCCTCGGCTGCGTCGGCGAGCGCGATTTCGAGCAGCGGCCAGAGCCGTTGGTCGTAGAGCGCCAGAATCATCCCAAGCATGACTCCGCCGGGGCGCGCGTCACGGCTCGCCGAAGGGGCAGGCAGTACGCGTTGCGTTTCCACGGCCTCGATCACGTCGAGCACCAGGTCCATGGGGTCCCCATTGCGGGCGAGGCGACAGTTCGACTGCCGGCAGTCTTCCAGGAAGTTGTTCAGCGCGAGGTCGAACCCGGCCGCCTGCTGCAGGTTGTCCTCCGCGATTGGCAGGCTGTTGTCCTGGGCACCGTCCAGCACCATCGCACGAACGCGGTCCGGGAAGAGATCGGCGTAGACGGACCCGATGCGTGTGCCGTAGCTGTAGCCAACATAGGTAATCTGCTCTTCGCCCAGTGCCTTGCGGATTTCGTCCATGTCGCGGGCGACGTTGCGAGTGCCGAGGTGGGGGAGGATATCGCCCTTCTTCTCCTGGCAGTCGCCTGCAAACTCCTCGGCCACGGCGAAGAACTCGTCGAAATCGGCCTCGGTGTTAGGCGACTGGTCGACGCCGAGCAGGTCAACAACGTTCTGGCCGCACTGCAGTGGTTCGCTCGCACCCACGCCGCGCGGGTCGAAGCCGATGATGTCGAAGCGGTCGGTGATGTCGCTATCGAGCGTGCGCGACCAGGAGCGCGCGTAGCCGATGCCTTCGCCGCCGGGTCCACCCGGGTTCGTGAGCAAGATGCCGATGCGTTCGCCCGAATCCTCCGCAGGCAGCCGGGAAATGGCGATGTCCATCGTTGGGCCGTTCGGGTCGTCGTAGTCCAGCGGAACCGTGAGGGTGGCACATTCCCATCCGTTGCCGCAGCCCGCCCATTCGCTCAGCTGCTGCGCTGGCGCCTGTTGGGCGGCGCCTGGCTGGGGCGCTAGCCACGTTGTCACGGCGAACCCGGCTATCGCCAGGACGATGAGCACGCGCCTGAGCCCACGCGCGGGATGGGTCGCTCGTTGAATATCCATAGGTACATAGAGTTTCGGAAAGAACAGCGGCTAGGGACAGGTGGTGGTTAAGCCCCGGGCCTCAGGCTTCTCGCGCGTAGTCCCACGAAATGATCTTCCGGGGCGTGACGCGGATGTAGGCGGCGCCGGGCCGGGCCTCCGTGGGCAAGTCAGCGTCTGGAACGCCGCGCAGGCGGGCGGCTTCGCGGGCGAGCCGTAGCAGGTTCTCCGGGTCGGTGTAGACCACGGCGTCGCCCTGGATGAGCACACCCTTGATATCGCCCATGCTGCGACCGGCTTCCAGCGACAGGCTCACCTTTTGGTTGCGTTCGATGTTCTTCAGTTTCTGCGTCCCGGCGCGGCAGCCGAGGTAGACGTCTTCGCCCAACCGGAAGTAACCGATGGGAACGGAGTGCGGGTAGCCGTCCGCACCGATGGTGGTCAAGGTAATCCACCCCGGCTTTTCGTCGAGGAAAGCATGGACTTCAGCGGTGGTGAGTTTCGCAGGCATGCTTCGAGCATAGTAGATTCACAGCACGGCCGGGGCTGTAACGTCACGGCGCTAGAGTAGGTGTCGAAGGGGAGGGGAATCGCGAATGGCCTTACGCGCCGTGCTTTTCGATGTTGGCGGTCCGCTCGATGCCGAAGTCGAATCCGAACGGATCAAGGACGACTGCATCCGCGAGGCCCTGGCCGGCGCGAGTATTGCGGTGACCGCGGGCGACTTCGATGCCGCCAACCAGTGGGCCGTGGAGACGTTCGCCCCGGACACCTACAAGGCCATCATCTGGCGGCTATGCGGCGGCCACCCCGAGACCGCCATCAAGGTATACGCATCCTTCCGCCGCCTCGCGACCGAGCGCGCCGCGAACCGCTTCGAGCTGAGGCCCGGCATCGGCGCCGTGCTCTACCAGTTGCGCCAGCGCGACCTGTTGTTGGGACTGGCTGCCAACCAACCTGCGCGCACGCTCGCCGACATGGAGGCGCTGGGGCTGGCATCTCTGTTCGCACACCGCGAAGTCTCCGGCATCCATGGCTTCTTCAAACCTGACCCGCGACTTTTCTTGCGGGCCTGCGAAGACCTCCGGGTGGAGCCATCCGAATGCATCATGGTCGGCGACCGCA
>CAZDZP010000196.1:0-5041 GCA_964509855.1 uncultured Anaerolineaceae bacterium
GACGCGGTGGCACGGGAGGATGATGGCGCAGCGGTTGTTGGCGTTGGCCGCTGCCACGGCACGCACCGCCTTCGGTCGCCCAATGCGCGCAGCAATTTCGGAATAGCTGCGAGTCGTTCCCGGGGGAATGCGGCGCAACTCCTCCCACGCGGCCTGCTGGAACGGAGTCCCGGCCCTGGCGATCGGTGTCCTGAACTCCAACGACTCGCCAGCGAAGTAGGACGCGACCTCCCTGCTGATCGAATCAAGCGCGGCTGACCTACCGGGGAGGATCGCAGCGTTGAAATGGGCCCTGTAGCGCTCCAGGTTGCTGCGCAGCGACTTCCGCTCCACGAACTCGAGCATGTGTAGCCATTCGTCGCTAGCGACCGCCAGCATCATTCCAAGCGGCGTGTCTATCCAGTCCAGCACGAACGCCCGCGCCTCTCGCGACTTGTTCGGGGCGCTCCCCAGCTCCCGGGCGAAAGCCTCGCGAAAGCCGCTCCCTGAGTCGAACCCTGAATCCAATTGCGCTTCAATCACGGGCATACCCTCCCGAATGGTGTCGAACGCCCGCCCGAGGCGCCTCGAACGTACGTACTGCGTGAAGCTCATCCCGAAACGTTTCTGGAACTGGCGCCGAGCTGTCGCGGGGTCGATGCCAATCGCTCGCAGGTCGTCGCCGGACCATCGCTTCGATGGGTCGGCATCGACGCGAGCAACCAGGCCCGCCAGCAAGGCCGGCGCGGCGCCTGGATCGTCCATCGGCCGGCAGCGTTTGCATGGGCGATACCCCGCTGCGAGCGCTTCCTGTTGCGAGGAATAGAAGGTTATGTTCTGCGATAGGGGTGTCCGCGCCGGGCAAACCGGGCGGCAAAAGATGCCAGTGGTCCGGACTGCAACGAACACGACTCCGTCGAGGTCGGCGTCTCGCTGAATCAGCGCCGCGAAAAGCGTGTCGTGGGGTGGAAGTGAGTCGATCATCGCAAAACCTCAGTGCCAACAATAGAGGCAGGCAACGTACTGCTGCGACGAAAAAGCGACTCCAATGGCAAACAAGTCAGCACCCAGTCGGGCTGCCGGGAGCGAGGATGTACGCTGAGTGTGGGAGCAACGAATGCGAACCTTCACCTGTGCCTGCGGCGCACGGATTTTCTTTGACAACTGGGCCTGCGTGAACTGCGGCCGGCAACTGGGATTCCTCGCCGCTCCCGGCCTTCATTCGGCGCTCGAGCAACGGGACGAACTCTACGAAGGAATTGCGACCGGGCTGCTCTACCGGAAGTGCCTCAATTATGAAGTCCAGGGCGTGTGCAACTGGATGGTGCCCGCATGGGAGGAGGCATCGCTCTGCCAGGCCTGTCGCCTCAATCGCGTCATTCCCGACCTATCGGTGCCAGAGAACCGGAAACACTGGAGCGAAGTTGAACGGGCGAAACGCCGGCTGGTGTACTCGCTCAACAGGCTCCAACTCCCGGTTCTTTCCAAGTGGGACGACCCCGAACGTGGCCTGGCATTCGATATCCGGGAGGAGCGTCCGGGCGAACGCGTTCTCACGGGCCACGCCGAGGGACTCATCACGCTGAACCTGCTAGAGGCCAACGCCATCGAACGAGAGAAGATGCGCGTCGAAATGAACGAGCGATACCGCACCTTGCTCGGGCACTTCCGCCACGAAGTCGGGCACTACTACTGGGACGTTCTCATCCGAGGTACCGCCGACCTCGACCGGTTCCGCGACATGTTTGGAGATGAACGCGTGAGCTACCAGGAAGCGCTGGTGCGGCACTACGCGGTCGGACCGGCGGAAGGGTTCGAAGACTCGTACATCAGCTCGTACGCGACGGCTCATCCGTGGGAGGACTGGGCGGAAACCTGGGCCCACTACCTCCACATCATGGACACGCTGGAAACGGCCCATCACTTTGGCTTCACTTCGAAGTTGCCACGCGACTCGGAACCGCTTGTGGACTGGGAGTTCGACCAGGTCCTGGCCGAGTGGATCGAACTCACCATTGCCCTCAACGCGCTGAACCGGAGTATGGGGTTGCCTGATGCCTATCCCTTCGCGATTTCGCGATGGGTAACCGAGAAGCTCAGGTTCATTCACGGCGTCGTGAACGGGGCGCCGGCTCCCTTCACCTAAGTCCTATCGCCTTTGTAGAGCGCATCCCGGGAATCGCGGAACGCCTCCCAGCCCTTTTCTCGCAGCACCTTCAGGTGAGGGTCGGGCTCGCCGGCGCCCAAATACTCAGAGAGGGAAGTGTCGGAGCGGTAGTCCAGCGCCTCGTTGAAGCCCGCAACTTCGTACACGCGGTTGACCAGCAGCTTGTAGAGCTTCACCGCACGCTGCGGCAGCGCGGCCAGCTTCGAGGCGATATCGATGGCCTCGTCTAGCAACCGGTCGCCCGGGACAACGCGGTTACAAATCCCCATGCGAAACGCATCCTCGGCGTTAATGCGCTCGCCAAGCATCAGCACTTCCTTTGCGTGCTTGATGCCGACGAGGAACGGCGTGATGAGCAGTGGCGGTGCGAAGCCATGCCGAATCTGCAATTCGCCGAAGACGGCGTCCTCGGCGGCGATGGTCAGGTCGCACATGCCGGCGAGCTCGTGGCCCTGCCCGACCGCGAAGCCACGGACTGCCGCGATGATGGGCTTCGGCATGTTCCAGATCTTGAGGTTGATTTCCATCCCGGACGGCGTGGGGTCGTCGTCTTCCGGTGGTGTCGACTGGATGTCGCCGCCGGCGGAAAACGCACGACCGGCGCCCGTGAGAATGACCGAGGTCACCTCGTCATCCTTCTCCGCGCGGTCGAGCGCGGCATAGAGACGGCGGGCGATAGACCAGTTCACAGCATTGAGCACGACCGGGCGGTTCAACGTGATAAGTGCATAGCCATCTCGTTTTTCGTAGAGCACGTCGTCTGGTGATGGTGGGGGAATCTCGATGGGTTCGTTGGCCAAATGAAAAGCTCCGGGCAAAGGGTATGCCCGGAGCCTACCGAGGACTTCCGCTAGTCGCGAGAAGCGGTATCTAGCGCTGAACCAGCTGGGTCAGCACGCCGCCGGTCACTGAGGGATGGATGAACACCTGTCCGGTGATCGGGTTGCCCGCGCCCGGGTCGCCGACGAGCCGCACACCCTTGTCGCGGAGTTCAGCCACCGACTTCTCGATGTCGTCCACCTTCATCGCGACCAGGTGCACGCCTTCACCGAGGTTCGCCAGCCGCTTCGCGATGGGACCTTCGTCACCGACGTTGGAGACGAGTTCGATGTACGAGTCATCGAAACGGAAGAACGCCATCGTCATGCCGGCGGCGGGTGATTCGCTGCGGTCGCTCACTTCGGCGCCGTAGATGTTCTCGTAGTTCTTGATGGAGGTCTCGATGTCCTTCACCGCGATAACGACGTGGTCGACTCCCTTAAACATTGCTCTGCCTCTTTGCCATCTGAATGGGGCCAAGGCTACGTGTGGGAGCGAAAAGAAGAAAGGGGCACACCGCACGGGGGCGCCCCTTTCACGGTGCGAATGCCTTTCGCTATTCGAGGACGGCGATGTCCACCGACGGTCGCAGTTCCGAACACATCGCGAGCACATCGTGAATCGGGTTCTCGCGGAACGATTGCAGGAGGGCCGCATCGGCTGCGTCACCGGCATCGAGTTTCGGCACCGTCAGCTGGTCGAAGATGTAGTCAAAACGCGGAGCCCACTTGCGCGCTCCAAGCCGCGCCGTCGTCGAACAGTTGTCAATCATGTGAGCGACGCCCTTGAAGTGCATGTAGGGATTGAGCGAGTCCACCGCTTCGATGATCGATTCGTTCGCGATCTCCGAATACGGGTGGCCCTTTTCGTTCAGGAGATCGACCTGCGCCATCATCGTCGCCACATACACGCCCGCGGTCACCGGGTTGATCGGCGTCTGGAAGGTACCGCGACGGGAACGCACACCGGCGCCAACTTGCCACATCTCGGTGCCCTCGATCTTGCCCATCGGGTACCGCTCGTGGCGGTCGGCCGCCATGATCACGCTCCGAATTTCGTTGCCCGAAGCCACCTCGTCGTAGATTTCCCAGAGAATTTCGAAGGCGGGGTGGTAGGCAGCAGAGTACGTCCGCTCGAAGATCTCCCGGTCGTCACCGCTGAACGAGTCGTACAGTGCGCGAATGCCGTCGTGCGAAATCGTCTTGCTGATGGGGCCGGTAATCGACTCAACGGAGTTGATGAAGGCGTCGTCGCCGGACATGCCGTGGTTGCGGAAGTAGCGGTACAACAGCTCAACAATGCCGTGCGCGGCGCCGAGCAGGATGCCACGCTCGCCGAAGATGTCCGACTTGAATTCCGATTCCAGGGTCGTGCGGAAGGTGAACGGTGCGCCAAGTGCGACTGACCAGCCAAGGGCGTATTCCGTCGCGCGACCCGTGACGTCTTGTTCGACGGCGAAGCTGGCGTTGATACCAGCGCCGTCGGTATCGGCACCCTGCTCGTAGAGGCGGCGCACCGAAGGCCCCATACCCTTGGGACACACGCCGATGACGTTGATGTTGTCGGGGAAGGATTCGCCAGCGTTCCTAAGGTGTCCGAGCAGGAAGCCGTGTGAAAGGCCGAGTGTCGCGCCCGGCTTCATCGCTTCGAAGACCCTTTTGTATTCTTTCGCCTGGGCCGAGTCGGCGATGAGGAGCAGCACCAGGTCCGAGTTGCGGATGACTTCGTACATCTCCCCGAGGGTTCCGTTTTCACGGCTGAAGCCGGCCTGCTCGGCACTCTTCATGGACGAGGAGCCTTCTCGGAGACCGACGACCACCTTGATGTCGGAACCCTCGAGAGAGTCGCGCAGGTTTTGTGCTTGCGCAGGGCCCTGAGAAGACCAACCAATCACGCCGATTTGCCGGATACCCTCAAAGGCAGTCGCCAGTTTGTCGAAAAGCTGGCGGCCTCCCTTGACGATGGTTTCGTTGGTACTGCCGAGCGGGAGTGGTTGCGTTTCGAATGTTTTGCTGTTGAAGGTTCCGGTAGTCATTGCAGTAAGCTCCATGCCGCAGCCAGGGGCAGCCATGTTTG
>CAZDZP010000197.1:0-5016 GCA_964509855.1 uncultured Anaerolineaceae bacterium
CCCGCTACGGGAGCCTTTCGGACCTGGTTCCGACCACGGGCGTGATGTTCCGGGAGACCCCTCCCGGCGGAGAACTGGACTTCCACAACGCGCCGCGCCGCCAATTCGTTATCACGATGACGGGCGAAGTCGAAGTCGAGGCGACGGACGGGGAGAAGCGGCGGCTCGGCGCGGGCGGCATCCTGCTCGCCGACGACACCACGGGCCGGGGGCACATCACGCGTGAAGTAAGCGGACCCCGGACGAGCCTCTTTCTTCCGCTGCCCGACGACTTCGACATCTCGGGCTGGCGAACGAAGTAGGCCCAACGGCTGCGCGAACAAATCGGGTAGACTCCCGGCACGATTGATTGGCGGGAGGTGACTATGTTCGAAGGCAGCTACCGGGGGTTCGAAGTAACGCTGGAGCCACCTGGGATTGGCGTCATCACGTTCAATCAACCCGAACGGCTCAACGGGTTCACGCACCACGCCAAGCGCGACCTTGTCGAAGTGCTCACGCAAGCACAGCTGGACGACCGCGTCCGAGTCCTTGTGATTACTGGTTCGGGTCGCGCGTTCTCGGCTGGAGACGACATCACAGGGCGGCCCGCGGGCGGCGAGGGAACGGCAGCCGTCCCGGATATCCCCCGCGGGCACGGCAATCCAATCGGCACCTACGAAGGTCTGCGGGTGCTTTCGCAAACGGTGAACCAGGCCGTGCGAAAACTCGACAAAGTCGTGATCGCGGCGATCAACGGCGTGGCCATTCAGACCGGGATGTCGCTGGCGCTGTCGTGCGACTTCCGCATTGCATCGAAGCAGGCGCGGATTGGAAGTGGGACTTTGCGGTTCGGTCTGCTGCCGGACGAAGGGGCGCAGTACCTGTTGGTGCAGCATATCGGCGTGGCGAAAACGATGGACTTCCTGATGCGCAACCGCATCGTCAGCGGGGACGAGGCGTTCGAACGTGGGTTGGTCCACGAGGTGGTCGAACACGACCAGCTGATGCCGGCGGCGATGGCACTGGCGAACGAGTTGGCGGAGGGTCCGCAGGTGGCGATGCGGCTACTGAAGACGACCGTCTACAACGCCGCGGAGATGACGTTCGCCCAGGCGCTGGACGACATCGCCGGGAAGACGGCGATCAGTGACCACCACCCGGATTCGCGCGAGGGCGTGGCTGCCTTCCGGGAAAAGCGCACGGCCAAGTTCAACGCATGGCTCGAAAAGGACTAGAGGTCCAAAGGAAGTAGGACGCAGATGGGCGCACTCGATGGGATCCGGGTTATCGATTTCGGGCAGTACATGGCGGGGCCGTTGGCGGGAATGCTGCTCGCCGACCAGGGGGCGGACGTCATCCGCGTGGAGCCGCCGGGCGGACCGAGGTGGAAGACTCCCGCGAACGCGACGTGGAACCGGGGGAAGCGTTCGATCACGCTCGACCTGAAGGAGCCGGATGACCTTCGCACTGCCCGCCGTCTCGTGGCTTCGGCCGACGCGGTCATCGAGAACTTTCGGCCGGGAGTGATGGCTCGGCTGGGCCTCGGCGCAGACGACATGATGGCAGCGAACTCGCGGCTCATCTATTGCTCGCTTCCTGGCTTCGGCGAAAGCGACCCGCGCGCGGAAGTTGCGGCGTGGGATGGCGTTGTCGGCGCGGCCACCGGGTCATTCCTGCCGCGAACGGGCGGCCCGGTCTACACGGCTATCCCCACTTCGTCAGCGTACGCCGCGATGGTTGGCGTGGTGAGCATCGCAATGGCGCTGAACGCACGCGAACGCGACGGCGTGGGCCAGCGCGTCGAAGTGCCGTTGTATGACGCGACCTTCCAGGCGATGGGCCTTCGGGCACAGCGCATCCATAGCACGGCAGGCAACGCCGTCGACCGCTCGGCGATGCCGTGGGTCCGCCAGTACGAGTGCGCCGACGGACGTTGGGTGCAGTTCCACGCGGCGAACACGCGGTTCGTCCACCAGTTCATCGACGCTGCCGGTGTTGGCAACTGGCGCGACGAGGGGTTGGACGACCGCCAGAAGCTGTCCGAAAACCCCGAACTGAGCAAGGAACTGCTGGAGCGGATGCTCGCCCTGTTCAAAACGCGAACGGCCCAGGAATGGGAGGACCTGGTGAACGCGGCGGGGACACCCACGGCAGTCTGCCGGGACAGCTCCGAGTGGATTAAGCATCCCCACGCCATCGAATCGTTGGCAGTCGTGGAAGTAAACGACCCTCAACTGGGGCCAATGAAACAGCCAGGGATCCAGGTTCGACTTTCGGAGACCGCCGGGGAAATCCGGGGTCCCGCCCCGGCGCCGGGCGCGGACGGCGAAGCGATCCTGGCCGAGCTCGCGGAGCGACAAAGCGCTGGTTCTCCTCCCGCGGTTGAGGAGGTCATGGCAGCGCTCGAAGGCGTGAAGGTGTTGGACCTCTGCATCATCCTGGCGGGGCCGACCTGCGGGCGGACGATGGCCGAATTCGGCGCGGACGTTATCAAAATCGACAACCCGAACCGGGAGGGCGGCATCATTTTCCATGCCGACGTGAACCGCGGGAAGCGCGGCATCCTGCTGGATTTCAACAAGCCCGAAGCGATGGAGGTGTTCTGGAATCTCGTGGACGAGGCCGACGTCATTGTCCAGAACTACCGGCAAGGGAGCATCAACAAGCTCGGTATCGACTACGAGTCGGTGGCGAAGCGGCGCCCGGACATCATCTACGCCTCGCTTAATGCCTATGGCGACATCGGGCCGTGGGCGACGCGTCCGGGCTGGGAGCAGCTCGCACAGGCGACGACAGGGATGCAGAAGCGCTACGGCGGCGACGGCCAGCCCGTGCTCCAGCCGTTCCCGGTAAACGACTACGGGACGGGGTTCATGGGGGCGTATGGCGTCGCGCTTGCGTTGCTCCACAAGAAGAAGACGGGAAAGGGCCAGCATGTGCGAACCGCCCTGGCGCGGACCGCGCTGACGCTGCAGTCGGCGATCTTCCACGACTACGTGGGGAAGACCTGGGACGAACCGCGCGGGCAGGATGCCATCGGCGAGGGGCCGCTGCAGCGCATCTACCAGGCGAACGACGGGTGGTTCTTCCTGGGCGCGACGCAAGATGATCTCCCGAAGATGGAGCACGACGCAGGCCTCAAGGGCATCCGCGACCTGGGCGAGAAGGAACTCGAAGCCGCGCTGGAAGAGCAGTTCTTGCAGGGAAGCTGCGCGGAGTGGGTGCAGAAGCTCAACGCTGCGGGAGCAGGAGCGCACGTGCTGGTGAGTGTCGAGGATGCGATGGATTCAGACATCGCGAACCAGCGTGGTGTGAGCATGACGCGGGAAGTCCCGGGCGTGGGCATGATGACCCACATGGCACCCGGGTCCTACCTGTCGCGTTCCCCGATCACCGCGGGCAGACCAGCTTCGCCTCCCGGAAGTGACGCCGAAAGCGTGCTCGCGCAAATCGGCATGCTCGGCGACATGCGGAGATTGGTCGAAAGCGGTGCGCTGGTGACGGAAGGTGTGCCCGCTCGCTAGATGTTGGGAGCGGGGCCTACTGATCCGCGTTCGATGTACCGGGAATGCCCGACAGGGCTCAACTCGTGTTCGGCCGCGCCTTCGATGACGTCGATCAGGTAGTTCGTGGACTGGCGCAGGTGCTCCATGTAGTCCGACGTGATGACGTTAATCGGCGGCGTATGCGCTTCCGCCCATTCGGAATCGCCGAAGCTCAACACAGAAACGTCGGTTGGTACGCCGACGCCGGCTTCGCGGATGGCGCGAAGGGTGTAGGGCAGCGCGGTGAGCGTGAGGGAGATGATCGCGGTGGGCGCACCGGGGCGTCGCAATGCATCGCGAATCGCATCGACGCCGGCAGGGGAGTCGGGGACGACGAGTGTGCGGACTTGGAGACCGGGAGGACCCGTGTCCTCAATGAGTCTGCCGATTTCGCGGACGCGGTTGGCGGTAACACGCTGGTCCTGGCCGGTGAGCAGAAAACGCCGGTGCCCGTGGTTAAGGAGCGACGCTATCGCGGAATTCGCGGCCTCTCGCTCTTCGATGATCGCCGTGTGCACACCCGGGCGTGAGCGCAACTGGCCGAAAATAAGCATGGGAACGCGTGTCTTCGATACCGCGTCTTCGACGGCGCTGATCGAACGGACGGGGCTGACGAGAAGGCCCTCCACGCGGCGGGACAGCAGGCTTTCGATGAGACGCCGTTCGACGTCGGCATCGTGACGGGCATCCGCCAGGAGAAGTGAGTAGCCGCGCGCCTCGGCCGCTTCTTCGGCGCCGCGAACGGCGATGATATTCATGCCGTGGAGGAGGTCGCTCACCACCATGCCGATTGCGCGCGACCGATTCGCCCGGAGCAGTCGGGCGGTCGGATTGGGCTGGTAGCCAAGTTCCCGAACCGCGCGTTCGACGGCTTCCCGCATAGGCTGACGGACGCCGGGAGCACCGTTCATCACGCGGGAGACCGTCCCAACGGAGACGCCAGCGCGGGTAGCGACATCGCGGATGGTGGGTTCGGAAGCCGGGCGATCGTCCTGTTGACTCATTGACGGTCAGTTTTCCTCACGGTAGCCTATCGCGCTAGTGAATCGTTTCATGCAGTGAATCGTATCACCCACGATTTTCTCATCGAAAGACAGCCGCATATGAGCAACGCACTGGTAGTTGGTGGCACAGGGCCTAGTGGCGTTCCGATTGTGGAACGACTGCTGGGCGCGGGCTATGAAGTGTCCGTGTTCCATTCCGGACGGCACGAGACCGAGTTCTCGGCGCCAGTGGAACACCTGCACGGGGACGCGCGTGAAGACGCTGATATCCAGCGACTACTCGGCGACCACCAGTGGGATGTCGCGATCTGCACTTCGGGCCGGCTGCGAGCGCTCGCACTCGCGTTAGCGGGAAAGGCGAAGCGGCTTGTCGCCATCACCGGTCAGCCGGTGTACGCGGGCACGATGACACCCAGTCCGCTGGGCGCGGTCGCGCTGCCAATCCCGGAGTTCGCACCGCGCCAAAGCGACGCAACGAACTACAC
>CAZDZP010000198.1:0-5011 GCA_964509855.1 uncultured Anaerolineaceae bacterium
AGACGGTACGGTTGTAGTAGTCGAGCCCGCGAACGAGGAGGGGGTCGATTTCGACGGGGATGCCGGCAGCCTTTAGCGCCCCAAGAACGGCGTCGTGATGTTCCTGCGCCTCCGGGCTGAGCATTTCAATGAGCTTGGGCGCGGCTTCCTTGAAGGGCAGGTCGCGTTCGTCCTTGCTGTCCAGAAGGCGGAGCGGGTTGCGATCGAAGCGCCGCTGGCTGTCGGGCGAGAGCTTGTCGAAGTGCGGTCGGAAGTAGTCCTTGAGCTTCTCAACGTAGTCGCGGCGAGGTCCGGGGTCGTCGATGGAGCCGAGGCGGACCATCACATCACTGATGCCCAGCCGGCCGAAGAGTTCCCAGAGCATGCCGATCAACTCGGCGTCCGTGAGGGGGTCGGTCGAACCCAGGACTTCGCAGTCAAACTGTGTGTGCTGGCGATAACGTCCCTTCTGGGGGCGGTCGTAGCGGAACATGGACTTCGTGGTGTAAAGCCGTACGGGTTGGGGCCAGCTCGCCATGCCGTGTTCGAGATAGGCGCGTGCGATTGCGGGCGTACCTTCCGGTGTCAGCGCGAGCGAGTCACCGCCGCGGTCGAGGAAGGTGTACATCTCCTTTTCGACAACGTCGGTAGTATCGCCGCTGCCTTTTTCGAAAAGCGCGGCGGATTCGAAGACGGGCGTGTCGAGGCGCTGGAAGCCATGGAGTCGCGTAACTTCGGCGATAGCGTCGTGGATCGCGGCCCAGAAGGGCTGGTCCTTGGGGAGGATGTCCTGGGTGCCCCGTGGGGCCTGGTAGCGTGGTGGCATGGTATAGGTAATGCGTTCCGTGGGATGCGTGATACCATGGTGAGCCTAAACGTATGGATCTGAGTACGCCAGTGCAGGTACGCGAACCAGAAACCCAACCGGCCTCCGTCGACTTCGACGCGTTGTTGGAACGCTGTGCGCAGTACCTTCCCGAAGAACGCCTCCCAATCATCCGGGAGGCGTACGAATTTGCGGCCGAGTGTCATCTTGGGCAAACGCGCCACTCCGGCGAGCCGTACATCACACACCCAATCGAAGTCACCTACGAAGTGGCGATGCTGGAACTCGACCACCTCGCAATCGCGGCGGCTTTGCTTCATGACGTGCAGGAAGACTGCGGCGTTGCGAACAGCGAAATCGAGAAGCGCTTCGGCGCTGAAGTGGCGCGGATGGTCGACGGCCTAACGAAGCTCGATAAGCTCCCCATCCCGATTGCCGGTTCCGACCAGGACGCCCGTTCCGGGGCGCAGGCGCAGAACCTGCGCAAGATGTTCCTCGCTATGGCTGAGGATATACGCGTGGTGCTCATCAAGTTGTGCGACCGGCTGCACAATATGCGTACGCTCGGGCCGTTTCGCCCGGAAAAGCAACGGCGCATCGCTATGGAAACAATGGAGATCTTCGCACCGCTGGCCAATCGGCTCGGCGTGTGGCAGATCAAGTGGGAACTGGAAGACCTCGCCTTCCGCTACCTGGAGCCGGAAGCATACAAGGGGGTGGCCGAACTACTCGCAGTGAAGCGAGAATCGCGCGAGGCCTTCGTCAACGATAGCGCGAACGTGCTACGCGAAGCGCTTGAGCGGGCCAACATCCACGCTGAAATCACGGGGCGCGCGAAGCACATCTACAGCATCCACAGCAAGATGGAGCGCTACGCGCGACAGGGAAAGTCCTTCGACCAAATATACGACTTGTTGGCGCTCCGGCTCTTCGTCGACACGGTGAGCGAGTGTTACCACTCACTGGGCGTCGTCCATTCGTTGTGGCGCCCTATCCCGGGCCAGTTCGATGACTACATCGCCAACCCCAAGGACTCGATGTACCAATCGCTGCACACCACCGTGGTGGCAGCGGGCGGACGTCCGCTGGAAGTGCAGATCCGCACGCACGAAATGCACCGCGTGGCCGAGTACGGTGTGGCGGCGCACTGGCGCTACAAGGAAGGCGGCAAGGCCGGCAAGGATGAGGAGCGCATCGCATGGCTGCGACAGCTTCTCGACTGGCAGCGCGATCTTTCCGGGGCCGAGGAGTTCGTCGAAAGCGTCAAGACCGACGTCTTCCATGACCAGGTGTTTGTGTACACGCCAAAGGGCGACGTGCTCGACCTGCCGGTGAGCGCCACGCCCCTGGATTTCGCCTACCGCGTGCACACTGACCTCGGCCACCAGACCATCGGTGCCAAGGTGAACGGGCGGATCGTGCCGCTCAACAGCACGCTTCAGAACGGCGACGTCGTCGAGATTCTCCGCAGCCGCACCAGCAAGGGTCCGTCCCGCGACTGGCTGAACAACGAGCTGGGATACGTTCGAACGAGTCACTCCAAAGCAAAGATCCGCCAATGGTTTCGCCAGCGCGAACGCAACGACAACGTGGAGCGGGGCCGGCAGATACTCGAGCACGAGCTGCGACGCCTGGCCGCCAATTTGGACGGTCGCCACGAAGAAGTGGCGACGCTCTTCGGATTCGATTCGTGGGAGGACTTCCTCGCGGCGCTGGGCTACGGCGGGGTCAGTACCACGACTTTTGCGCGCCGCATAAGCCGGCTGCTTGAGGATGAGGACACGGAGGTTGCGCTTCCCGAGCAAGCACCGGACCGGGTTCCGACGCACGGGTCGCCAGGGCTCAAGGTGCTTGGAGTTGGGAACTTGCTGACGACGATGGCGCGGTGCTGCAATCCCGTGCCGGGCGACCAGATCGTTGGCTACGTAACCCGTGCCCGGGGCGTGACCGTTCACAAGGCGGATTGTCATAACATTCTTGCTGAGGAAGAACGGGAGCGGATCGTCGAAGTCGACTGGGGCAAGGCGAGCAAGCTCTACCCCACGGACGTTCGCATCGAGGCGTGGGATCGCGTGGGGCTGCTCCGGGACATCACGCTGATCATCGGCGAAGAGAAGGTCAACATGCTGGGCGTTCGCACATTGGAGCCCAACGATGGGGCCGTGACGATTCTTGCGACGCTGGAAACGACAGGGCTGGAGCAGCTTTCGCGCCTCATGGCCCGGATCGAGATGATTCGCGGTGTCCGCACCGTGAGCCGTAACACGGCAATGCGCTCCCAACCGCGGAGCGTTCCGCGCTGACGAAGGATCACCACGGGTAACGCCGAGAAGGACCGCCCCGTTTGGGAGCGGCCCTTCTTTAGCGAACTTCGACTGCGGCGCTGGTTAGCGGCGGGCCGGAAAAATGCGCGTTGTGGTCACGTGCGCGAGGGTGTAGGGCAGGATAGCCAGGTGGCGCGCGCGCTTCACGGCCTGCGCGATGGAGCGTTGGCCCTTGGCACAGGCACCGGTCTTGCGGCGCGGTTCGATCTTGCCACGGTCACTCACGAACTGGCGCAGACGGGCGCCGTCCTTGTAGTCGACCTTGTATTCATCGCCGGTGCAGCCGCCCTTGAAACAGATGCGGCAGACCTTGCGGCGGCTTCCGTACTTCCGGAACTTGGGCTTCTCACCACCCCCGGAACGAGGGGAGGACTCTTCAGTTGTCATAGATCAGTTCACCAGGTAGTCAAAGTTGCGTTACCGATGCTACCGGCTAAGATGGCTATACTCCAACGAAACGCTTGTGTGTTTGCGCCAGCGCGCCCGCAATGTGCCTGAAGGATTCACCATGGCTGCCAAGAGCTTTACTCCCACCCCGATCAAGCCCGGCTTCGGCCGCAACATTCGCCACAAGCACTCCGGCCGCTGGGAGCGCAAAGCGCCCAAGACGAGCCGCATGTTCCGCCAGAATGCCCACACCAAGCGCCTCTTCATCGATGGCAAATGGGTGCGCATGAAAGTCACCACGCGCGATATGCGCACACTGCTGAAGATCGCCGAATAGCCCACGCTGTACGACGACGAAAAGCCGGGTCCTTGGACCCGGCTTTTGCGTGCGCTTCCCCTCGCCCACTGACCTTAGCGATTTGAGGTTGCGGCCCCGTATCGCTCAAGTTCTTTCTCCAGGCGCAGCGGCTGTACGACGGCTTCGTGTTCGTACGAACCCCAGTCCTCACGGGGGACGGCCCACAGGATCTCGAACTCGTTACCGTCGGGGTCGGAACCATACAGCGACTTCGACGCTCCGTGGTCGCTTTGTCCACCCAGCGCGCCAAGTTCGGCGAGCACGTCACGGGCGACGGCGAGGTCTTCGATGGTTGGGACTTCCCACGCGAGGTGGTAGAGGCCGACGGAGCCTTTCGGGGCACGTGGGGCGTCGGCGCCAACGCTGAAGAGACCGAGGTCATGATGGTTAGTGCCAACCGGTGAACGCAGGAATGCCGCCTGCGTGCCCAGCCGCTGCACGACCTCGAAGCCAAATGCGCGCGAGTAGAAGTCGACCGAGCGCTCTACGTCGCGTACGTAGAGGACGGCGTGATTGAGGTTGCGGACTGGGATTGGGTTCATGGCGAGCTCCTAACTTACGATGTGTAAGTAACGGTACCATTTCGAATCTCGCTGGACAAGCTGCTTACGTGAGGTAAGATAGGTATATGCATACCGACTCGAGCTCATTCTGCCCGTACTTCCACCACGCCATCGAACTGGTGGGGCGCCGGTGGAGCGGTGCGATCTTGCGGTCCTTGCTGCAGGGCAACCAACGTTTCACGGATATCCGTACCAGTATCCCGGGCCTGAGCGATCGTCTGTTGAGCGAACGACTGAAGGAGCTGGAATCTGAGGGTTTGGTCGCTCGCCACGTCTATGCCGAGACGCCAGTCCGCATTGAATACGAGCTCACCGACAAAGGTCGAGACCTTGAGGGCGCGATCTCGGCACTGACCGACTGGGCCGACCGCTGGCTGTCCCCCAAAGAAGAAGCGGTCCACGCCTGAGGGCGGTCACTAGACGGGCTGCAGCGCAACGAACTTACCGATCGTTGGCTCCACGACTATCGAGTCTCCCGCACGTATGTGGCCGCCGGAAAGCACGATGCCCATGACGCCGGCTTTCCGCACGAGGTTTCCACGCTCGTCACGATCGAGTACGGCCTGCATGAGTC
>CAZDZP010000199.1:0-4997 GCA_964509855.1 uncultured Anaerolineaceae bacterium
GAAAGGGAGTGCAGCTGCGCACGGACTGCCGGGTGAAGGAAATCACGGTCCGCCCCGATGGCATGGCGGATGGTGTCCTCTACTACGACGCGGACGGCGTCCTCCAAGAGCAAAAAGCGGAGATCGTCGTCCTTGCCTGCAACGGCATCGGCACGCCACGGCTTCTTCTCAATTCGAGGAGCGCCCAACACCCGGACGGCCTCGCCAACAGCAGCGGGTTGGTGGGCAAGAACCTCATGTTCCATCCCTACGCGCACATCCGTGGCATATTCGAAGAGCCACTGCATGGCCGCGCCGGCCCGGGCGGCTGCACCTTCTGGAGTCACGAGTTCTACAAGACCGATCCTTCCCGCGGCTTCGTTCGCGGGTATTCGTATGAGGGGACGCGCGGCATGGGCCCGGCGACGACCGCGCTCTGGGGAATGGCGACCGGGCGAGTCCCCTGGGGCGAGGGCCATCACGCCGCATTCGACCGCATCAATGGCCACACGGCGGGCATGGTCGCCATCACGGAGGACCTCCCGGACGAGTCGAACACCGTGACGCTGGACCCGGACCTTACTGACGGTCATGGCATCCCTGCGCCGAAGATTACGTACACGCTCAGCGAAAACAGCCGCAAGCAGCTCGCCCATGCCGTCGAGCGGGGAACCGAGGCACTTGTCGCGGCCGGTGCGGTCGATACCTATTCCGAACCACTGATGCGCACGGCAGGTTGGCACCTCATGGGCACAGCGCGGATGGGGACGGACCCGGCACGGTCGGTGGTCAATGAGTGGGGGCGAGCGCACGACGCCAAGAACCTCTTCATTGTCGATGGGAGCATCTTTGTCACCTCGGCCGGGGTGAATCCCACATCCACCATCCAGGCGCTGGCGCTGTACATCGCCGACAGTATCAAGAAGAACATGGGGAACCTCTTCGACTAGCCATGACGAACACGACCGACCCGCTCCTGGACCCCGGCTTTATGCAGGCCTTTCTGGATACCGTCATCCCTCCTAGCCCCGACGGGCGCATGCCTGGCGCAGGTTCGCTTGGCATCGAAGACGCAGTGGCAGCAGCGGTCGACGCAGACGCCCGTTCCGGCCCGGTCATCCGTGCTGGCCTGGCCGCTGTTGCATCATCGGCGTACACGCGGGCGGAAGGTGGCTTTGCCGCGTTGCCTCCCGCTGACCGGGTTGCGGTCGTGAGCGCCGTGCTCCCGGACCATCCGCAACTGATGAACGCGTTTGCGCGGCATCTCTACCTGGCCTACTACCAGCACCCGCGCGTGCTCGTCGCACTGGGCGAGCCACCGCGTCCTCCATTCCCCGAGGGGTTCACGGTGGAGCCAACCGACCCCGAACTCCTTGGGAAGCTGATGGAGCGCCGGATAGGGTCTATCGCAGACTAGTGTTTCCTTCCCACTTCTACCTCTGTCTGCATCTGGTGGGTCCGGCTGCCGTCCAATCTCGCGTTGCCTTCACCTTGCCAGCAGTTTGGCGCAAACGGCGGTCGGGTACGGCGCCGGTCTATTCGGCCGGGATCGCTGCCTCGCTCACGAGGCTAGCAATGCCTTCAGCGAACAGGGCGACGTCCGATGCGTTGACCGCCCCTGGCCAGCGATCGGCGGGGGAGTGGAAGAGTGCATTGCGGCCAACATAGGAAACGAACGACGCTCCGAACTTGCTAAGCTTCTCCGCTTCACCGGCGAGCGCGCCGATTTCCATCTGTTCGACCTTGTGCTCGCGTGGAAGGCTGGCAAGGGCGCCGTAGCCCTTCGCGCGCAATTCGAGGTTCGAACTGCGAACGACCGTGGCCCGGGGTTCGGCTGAGCCGAGGTTCGCGCCCAGGTGGACCCAGAAAAGGGCGTTGCTGGCCAAACCCCGGGTTTCGCCAAACAGGCGTTCTGCGCCGAGGTAGCCGAGCTCGTGAGCGGTCGTGGCCGCGAAGTGGACCGTGCGCTGGTGCGGTCGCGACTGGAGTATGCGCAGCGTGTGCATCCATGCCGCGAGCCCGCCGCCGCGTTCGGAGGCGCAATTGAACCAGCCGCTCCGTGGCGTGAGCACGCCGAGCGGCGCGAGCGCCGTGTCCCTCCCCACGACCGTCGCCAGCACGTTCAGCGCCGTCGCGGGCGAGCGGCTGCCGCTGACGGTGAAGGTTGCTTCCGAGCCCGCACGCGCCAGTTCCGTGAGGGTCGCTTCGTGGCCGTACGCTACCTGCAGCACGGGTGGGCCGAAGGGGTGCTCGAAGGCCTCTGCGTTGCGAGGGGCGAGGAGTACGCCATCGCCGCCCTTCACGACGGCGACGATGCCGAGCGCTGGCTGCTGTCGAGCTTCCAGTAGCGACGGCCCGTGGCCAGCGACCTCGACGGGCACCACGCGGATGACATCGTGGCCGGCGTCCAAGGAGAGCCTGGCACGCACGGAAACATCGCCATCGAAGGTCCAGTCGAACATGGGCAGGCCGTCGATGCGCTTGCCGCCAGCTTCCAGCGAGCACTCGCCAGGATCGACGCGGTCCATCGCGAATTCGTGCAGTTCCGTGCGCGTGCGTTCGCCTTCGCAAAGGCGGTGGAGCCACTCGGCGTTGGCGGCGTCGACCTCGGTGGCGGCGCGATGGATGCCCTGGGCGTCGAATTCGGCGATGACCTGGCTCACGAGTTCGATCGTTGCGGGCTGCGGCGCGGTGTTCTTCATGGGGTTCCTTTGGTGACGTGCGGCGGGCTTAGCTTCGGGGAAGACCGAGGCCGCGCGTGGCGATGACGTTGCGCTGGATTTCCGCCGTGCCCTGCGCGACCGGCGCGGAAATGGAGTCGAGGTATTCGGGGCCCCAGAGGCCGGTCGCGGCGAGGTCTTCGGTGTCGTCGAAGGCGGAGCGCAGGCCGCCCATGCCGGCGTAGGCCATCATGGCGTCGGCGATGTCGCGGCGTATGCGGGCGGTGGTGAGCTTCACCATGGAGGCTTCGTGGTTGGGCGATTCGCCGCGCGAACGCTGCCAGGCGACGCGGTAGGAAAGGAAGCGCGCGACCTGCACCGCGACCGCGCAATCCGCCAGCCGCAGCCGCGTGCTGGCCGAGACGGTGGCCGTGCCCTGCGACTGTGCGTAGCGAACGGCAAGTGCGAGTGAACGGCGCAGGCCGCCGATGTGGGCGCCGCCGGCGCGTTCAAAGTCCATGGTCTGCGCGTTGATGTACCAGCCGCGGTTTTCCTCGCCGACGAGGTTGGCGGCGGGAATGCGCACGTCTTCCATGCGCACGTGGTTGAAGTGGTGGCGCCCCTGCAGGTCATACAGCGGTTCGACGGAGACGCCCGCTGCATCGAGCGGCACCACCATCATGCTGATGCCGCGGTGCTTCGGCGCTTCCGGGTCGGTACGGGCGACGCACCAGAGGAAGTCGGAGTAGTGCGCGCCGCTGGTGTAACGCTTCAGCCCGTTCAGGACGTACTCGTCGCCGTCACGGATAGCGGTGGTTTCGACGCCCGCGAGGTCGGAGCCGGCGTTGGGTTCAGAGAGTCCCATCGCGAAGGAGATCTTCGCGCTGGTAATGCCGGGGAGGTACGTCTGCTTCTGCTCGGGTGACCCGAAGGTCATGATCGACGGTCCCACCTGCTGCACGGCGCGTCGATGATGTTCCTGTGGCGCGCCCGCCAACGCCATCTCTTCCATGTAGATGGTCTGTTCGACCGGACCTTTCGCCTGGCCGCCGTATTCCTCTGGCCACGCGATGCCCAGCCAGCCACGCTCGGCGGCGGCCATCGAGAACTCGGGTGACCAACCGGGGAGGCGCTTTTCGCGGTGCTCCTCCCAGAAAGAAGGGGTGAGCGTTTGCTGGAGAAAGCCAGCTACTTCGGCGCGGAACGCATCCTGTTCCGTGGTGAATCGAAAGTCCAAATCAAGCTCCTGTGGCGCGCGCCGTGTGGTGCTCTGCGCTTAGCGTTGTCGGGAATAGGGGCTGGTCGCGTCGTTGACGGCGTCGGCGAGCAGGTTGAACGACAGCAACAGCAGCGCGAGGACGGCTCCGGGGAAGACGGCGTACCACCACGCGTCCTGCAAGTTGGACTTGGCGGAGTTGATGAGTCCGCCGAGCGACGGGTCAGGCGCTCGTTCGCCCAGGCCAAGGAAGCTGAGCGCGGCCGAAAGCAGCACCGCCGCAGCCATGAAAAGCGCCACCTGTGTCAGCAACGGCGGGATCGCGTTCATGGAAACGTGGCGGAAGATGATGCGCATTGGCCCGGCCCCGAGCGCCTCGGCGGCGCGGACGTAGTCCTTGTTACGCTCGCCAAGCATTTGCGCGCGTGCGAGGCGGGCGAACGAGGGGATAGAGAAGAATGCGATGGCGACACCGACGTTTCGCAGCCCGGGACCAAGAATGGTGACAATGGCGAGTGCAGCGAGGAGGCCAGGGAAAGCAAGCAACGCATCTACGATTCGCATGAGCAACGCGTCGATCCAGCGACCCGCGTAGCCAGAAATGAATCCGAGACAGATGCCAATGGTGGAGCCGACGACCACCGAAATGATGCTCACGGCGAGGGATGCGCGCAGCCCGTAGACCGTGCGCGAGAAGAGGTCCCGCCGCAGTTCATCGGTGCCGAAGGGGTGGTTCCATGATGGCGATAGGAAGCGACCGGCGGCATCCTGCCGGATGGGGTCGTGCCAGGTGACCAGGTCGGCGAACACAGCGGCGAAGACGAGGAGCAGAAGCCCGGCCAGCCCGATCACTCCCTGGGGGTTACGGAGCAAGCGATCGATGCTGCCCCAGAACATGGATTCGCGGACCATGCGTTCGCGGCGGCTTTTGTAGACCAGCGGTTCGGCTTTGACGTTGCTCACGAGCGCCGCACCCGCGGGTCGAGGATTCCGTAGGCCATGTCGGCCACCAGGTTCACCAGCACGAAGATTGCCACCAGCAGGATGAGCGTGCTCTGCACGACCATGTAGTCGCGATTCATGATTGCGTCGACCACGAGCCGGCCGAGGCCCGGGCGAGTGAAGACGCGTTCGATGACGAC
>CAZDZP010000200.1:0-4985 GCA_964509855.1 uncultured Anaerolineaceae bacterium
TGGTCGATACGCTTAATGGGAATCACAGGTTCCTCCGCTCACTGGGTGCCGTCGTATCCTACGGATGCCCCGGAGACGCTCGCAAATGACCCATCCACCACACACCCCACCACGCACCGCCCTTCTGCTGCTCAACCCCGTCGCCCATCGCGCAGGCGAGATCGATGCCCGTGCCGCGCTGCTGCGCCTGGCACAGTGGGGAGCCGACGCCGAGGCCCACATTCCCGCTTCCGCTGCTGAGTTCGCAGAGTTCGCTCGTTCCGCCGCCCACGCTGGCACCGAAATGCTCTTCGTTGCCGGTGGCGATGGCTCCCTTCGCGTGGCCGCCGGGGCTATTGCGGGTTCGCGCACCGCTCTCGCACCGCTGCCCGTTGGCACCGCGAACGTCTTCGCGAAAGAAGTCGGCATTCCCACGAACTGGGAACACGCCATCGACCTGCACATGATCGGCCAGCGCCTTCGCATGGACCTCGGCCGCGCGGAAGGCAATCCCTTCTTGCTCATGGCGGGCATCGGCTGGGACGCTGAAATCGCCTCCCACGTCAGTCTTGGACTGAAGCATCGTGTCGGCGCTGCCGCCTATATGCTCGAAGCGCTCAAGGCGCTCCCCAGGCTGCATTCCGCCACCGTCGAACTCACCATGGACGGTGAGGACTATGCCGGCGAGTGGGGGCTCATCGTGGTTGGTAACACGCGGCTCTACGGGGGCCTCGTAGAGTTCACGCCCGACGCGGTCGCCAACGATGGACTGCTCGATCTCTGCGCCCTCGGGCCACACCGCGTTGGGCAGGGCGCGGCTCTTGGGCTCAAACTCGTGACCGGTAGACTGGGCGAAGGCGACTACGTACTGCGGCACGGGCTACGAGAACTGGACATTCACACACCGGGGCTCGCGGTCCAGGTTGATGGTGATGTCATCGGCCAAACGCCTATGAACATCTGTGTGGAACCCGGGGCGGTTGTGGTCAGCGTCCCTCCGGGGCCGGTTCCGTCGCTGTTTGGTGTGTGACGCACGCCGTTCACAGGAACGTGGCACCATTGTGAATCATCGTTCACATTCCGCTCGAATCTCCCCCAAAAGGGGGGGTCAACTCGGTCCCTCTGTGTCATTCCCCTGTGACACCACGCACGCAGACTGAGCAGCGCACGAGTTCCTCCTGTGGCACCATGAACGCACAACCCCCATCGCTCGCTTTTTCAACAACCGGAGATTGATATATGACTATGGCCGAAAACTCGACGACTATCACCGCCGCCGATGGCGCCCCGGTTATCGAAGCCAATGACATCGTGAAGACCTACGACACTGGCTCTATCCAGGTGCAGGCGCTCCGCGGTGTTTCAATGGTCGCTCGCAGAGGTGAGATGGTTGCCATCATGGGGCCTTCCGGCTGCGGCAAGACCACCCTGCTGAACAGCCTCTCCGGCCTCGACGACTTCGATAGCGGCATGATCACCATCAACGGCCAGGACATCGCCCGTATGGCCGACAACAAGAAGACCGAGTTCCGCGCCAAGCAGATGGGCTTCATCTTCCAGACCTACAACCTGTTGCCCGTCCTCACCGCCGTCGAAAACGTGGAACTGCCGCTCATCGTTTCGGGCACGAAGCCATCCGAGGCGCGCAAGCTCGCGCTCGATTCGCTCGGCAAGGTTGGGTTGAGGGACATGGCGAACCAGCGCCCCAACCAGCTTTCCGGCGGCCAACGCCAGCGCGTTACCATCGCCCGTTCCATCGTCAACCGCCCCGCCATCATGTGGGCCGACGAACCGACCGGCGCGCTCGACTCCAAGACGGCTAACGAAATCATGGACCTGCTGGTGGAACTCAACGTCTCCGAAAACCAGACCACCGTCATGGTGACCCACGACCCGACCATCGCCGCCCGCTGCCACCGCACGATCCATATGGCCGACGGCCTGATTGTGCGGGAAGAGACCCAGGAACAGATGCGCGCCGGCCTGGCAGCACGGCACTAAGGAAGTCCATACATGAACGAACTCTTTGGCGTCTCAATGACGGCGATTGCCATCGTCTGTCTCGTGATCACGGTGGCAATCTTCCTCTTCGTCGGATTCATCGCTATCCGCAACCCCGTCATGTTCAAAATGGGGTTGCGCAACATCCCCCGCCGCCCGGCCCAGTCCAGCCTCATCGTGATTGGGCTCATGCTCTCCACGCTCATCATCACTGCCGCTTTTGGCACCGGAGACACGCTTACCTCCAGCATCACCGCCGAGGTCTACGACCAGCTGGACGAGGCCGACGAGTTCATTGCGTGGGACACCGAACGTCAGCCCGCCTCGGCCGATGAACAGGTCGTACCGCTTGCTTTGGTGGACGAACTGCGAGCCGCCTTCGCCAACGATGAAGACATCGAGGCGCTCATACCCGTCGTCGTGGAATCGCTTCCCGTCCTTAACACGCGGTCGGGGCTCAACGATGCCGCTGTGACCGTCACGGGGTACCACTTTGTCGACCTCGAACCCTTCGGCGGGCTGCGAGACCTCGACGGCAACCAGGTCCAGCTGACCGGCAACCAGTTCGCCGTCAACGAAGACCTGCAGGAAGAAATCGACGCACAGGTTGGCGATGTCGTTGTTGGCTACTACAACGGCGAACCCGTGGAGCTTGAAGTCGCCGCCATCGTTCCCACCAATGTTTTCGCGGGCGTGCTCAACACCTTCGAACCCCTCGGCGGTACCGTCTCCGCCGAGTTCCTTGCCGAAGTAACGGGCAAGACAGGCGAGTACGACCTTGTGCTCATCTCAAACACGGGTGACGCCCGCGAAGGCCTCGCCCTCACCGATGTCGTGGTTGAGAAGGTGGAGGCCTTCCTGGAGGGCACCCCCTACCAGGTCGTCGCTGCCAAGCAGGACGCCATCGAGATGGCCGAACTTTTCGGGAATATCTTCACCACGTTCTTCATCGTCCTCGGCCTCTTCTCCATCGCCGCTGGCGTGCTCCTCATCTTCCTCATCTTCGTCATGCTCGCGGCCGAGCGAAAACCGGAGATGGGCATGGCCCGCGCAGTCGGCGCCAAGCGCCGCCAGATCGTCGAATCCTTCCTCGCCGAAGGCATGGGTTACGACCTCGGCGCGGCAATCGTCGGCCTGTTTGCGGGCATCGGCGTGACCTACATCATGGTCGCCGTGGTGGAAGCCTTCGGCGGCGAGGCGCTGGGGCTCACCCTCACCGTCAGCTTCACCTGGCGCAGCCTGCTGGTGGCCTTCTGCATCGGCATCATCGCCACCTTCATCGTCATCTTCATCGCCTCGTGGCGTGCCAGCCGCCTCAACATCGTGGCCGCCATCCGCGACCTGCCGGAGTCCAAGCCAACGAACCCGGAGAGCGCCACCTGGTTCGGCTTGCTCCGCGCGCTGCTCAACGCCTTCGCCGCAATCGGCTTCTTCCTCGTTTCAATGGTGCTCGCGTTGCGCTTCCCTTCCGTCGCCGGCATTGCCTCCCTTGGGATGCTGCTCGGCCTCGTCGGGCCCTTCTTCTACATGCTGCGCGGCTCCAACTTTGGCGCCCCTCGGCACGAACGGGTCCAGGGCGAACGCATCCCGCTCTGGCCTTTCTTCACCATCATCCTCATCCCCTTCTACGCGGCGGCCCTCCTGCTCGTGCGGTTTACGCGTGACCGCAAGCCCCGCGCCATGCCCGCCTGGCTGTTGCTCATCGGTATCCTCGTCATGCCCGTGGGCATCGTCCTGGTCGCGCTCCAGAATCGCCGGACGCCAATCGCATGGTCCATCGGCCTCGGCACCATGGCCGCCATCATCAGCATCCTGCTCGTCCAGTGGGGACTCGATTCCGACGCCGCATTCCCGTTCCTGCTCGGTGTCTCGCTCATCACGCTCTGGGTGGCACTGTTGCTCCGCTACTTCCAGGTCGCCGAGCGTTTCGCCTTCACGGCCAGCAGTCTCTTCATCCTGGCCCTGTGGTACGTCCCATCCTCGTGGACGGAATCCTTCCTCGGGCCGCTCGAAGGCGACATCGAGATGTTCTTCCTTTCCGGCCTGGTGATGATCACGGCGGCAACCTTCGTCATCGTCTACAACGCGGACATCGTTCTCCCCATCATCGCCCGCCTTGGCAATCGATTCAGCCGGATAGTGCCCGCCATCAAAACTGGCGTCGCCTACCCGCTGACGTCCCGCTTCCGAACCGGCATGACCATGGCCATGATCGGACTGATCATGTTCGCCCTCGTCATGATTTCGGCGACGAACACCAACTTCGCCGCCATTTTCCTGAACGACGACACCAAGGGCGGCTTCGACGTCGTCGTCTACACCAACCCCAATAACCCGATCGCCGACATCCAGGCCGCCGCCGAACGGGCCGGTGTGGATACAAGTGTCATCGAAGGCACCGGCGAAGTGCGCGTCGCCTTCTCCTTCGAATCCCAGGTGGCAAACCTCCAGGGCAAGGGCGACATCGACCCCGATACCGGTGAGCCGCCGGAGTTCCTTCGCTCAGCCGTCCTCGGCGTCGACCAGGGATTCATCGAAACCAACGCCATTCCTTTGCGTGTCCGCGCCGAAGGCTTCGCTACCGACGAGGACGTCTGGCGGGAACTCGGCACCAATCCGAACGCTGTCGTGCTGGCAGCCTTCCACACCGTTGCGCCCGACCCCTTCGCCGGCATCCCGGAGGACAGCTTCTGGGTGGACCGTTTCGACGACGAGTTCGAACCCTTCGAAATCGAAGTCAGTGGCACCGCTGGCGAAAGCCGCACCCTCACCGTCATCGGCCAGATGAACGATGCGGGCAGCATCTTCTTCGCCGGTATGGTCGTGCAGAAGGACACGCTGCTCGCGGTCTTCCCGAATTCGCAGGGCCAGCAGTTCTACATCGCCCTCCAGGAAGACGTCGACAGCCGCGATTACGCCCGTGACCTCGAATCCGGCCTCCTCACCGCCTCCGTCGATTCGCTCGACAAGATCCTCGACGACCAGCAGTCGCTCCAGTCGGGCTT
>CAZDZP010000201.1:0-4982 GCA_964509855.1 uncultured Anaerolineaceae bacterium
ATCACCTGGCTCGATTGCGCCTGCCCCAGGCTGCTCGCCTTCAACGACGGGGTCGAAGTACTCCGCCTAGAACACGCGCACCAGGAGGTCGGCCGGAACAGCCTCGAATGGGTGGAGGGGACTATGCCCTCATAGGCTGGGGCTGCGGGCACGTTTCCGCAGTCCCCTGGGATCTGGGCAGAGCGCTCGCCTTAGGTTCATGGCCTCGTGAAGAAAGCAAATGCCCGAGCAATCGCCCCCAATCAAACGCCATCAGCCGAATCGGCAGGACGGAATTGAACATGACCGAACAACAGCCAGGATTCGAGCGGGTCCATAACTTTTGTTCATATGGGTATCGTTTGCTAAGTGTGACCGATCGTTGCGGCGGTCTCGCTTGGAGGCTGCTCAACCACGTGTACTCATTGCGGCCACATCGCGTTAGGCCCAACCGTCTTCGCTAACGATCCTAGGCCAACGATCGATGAGGTATTCGAGCAGTAATCCTCGTTCATTTGGCTCCCATTGGCTATCAAAACCGGTCGCTTGGAGTTCATCGGCTAGAATCTCATTTACTAGGAAGCGATCCTCACTGGATAAGGTAGAAATACTAACTGTAGTTAAACGCTCCCATAGGTTCGTATCGTTCGAAGCGATCACTTCCTCCAACAGGTCAGTCGCTCGCTTGTGAAGCATCTCCATCATTTAAACCGGACGCCGGCCCTCGTCGTTGCTTTCATAGTAATGATCTCACCAAATTCGTTGACAGCAACCCAAGCATCCTTCCCGTAGTACCGAAACGAGACTCGACCTCCAGGATCCTCGATCCTTCTAATCCTGCTCGGATTTGTCAACGCTTGCTTTATGGCCGAAGTCTTCACGCCATACCCTAGAAATCCACCTGTCGCATCGTCATAGTTTTCGCGAGTAGCCGCTTGACTCAGGGCATGGTTGCTGTAGCCAGTAACTTGCCTTGGCCCTCCTCTGAACGGCGATATATACTCACCGATTAGCGTTGCCAGGCTACCGACTACGACAGCCAACCACTTGTCGACGGCAATAAGTTGTTCTTCGCAGTTGCCGATGGATGTATAAGCGATCCATGTGTAGCAAATCTCGTCAACGGGCGGCGGCCAATCGTCGTCTTCGGGGCAGTTCCAGAACTTCCAACACCAGAGGCCCGTTGGGTCAGTTCCGTTGGTTGGATCACCGTCCACATACGTAAACGGATGCGCATGCCAGCCGGGCGAGGCTGCGATCGGGTCCCTGGAAATAAACGTCCCCGACTCCATGTCGTAGTAGCGGGCTCTCAGGTACTGCAGCCCGGTCGAGCCGTCCACCTGCTGTCCGGCGAACTGGAACTCCGAGTCCACCGTGCCTGAGCCACCGGTCACTTCCCCAAAGACGTCGTAGGTGTAGTCGCGCACGACCGTCCCCACATCGTCGGTGATGGCCATGGTCGAACCGAGGCCATCCGAGAGGAAGTAGTACCAGTCGCTGCCTTCAACCTGCGCGATGAGGCCGTGCGCGCCGTAGATGTAGCGGTTGCCGTCGTCCAGCACCACGATCCGACTGCTGAACTTCAACTGCTCATCCGCGTGAGAACAGCCATGCGTTGAAGAGGACGTTGAACACCTGCAGCGCCACAACGAAGGCCACCGCTCTTCGCCATTTGACGGGGTCCGATTGCTGACGCGCCGCATCGGAAGCAGATCCTGTTCTATAGGTTCGGAACCAAAGATCCGCGACCGGTACACCCAGCAGAACAACCAGAAGCCATTCCTGTGGACCAGCCACCGCGAGGAGCACCGAAATCATGAAGAGGAACGTCGGAACGAGCAGCCACAACCCTCTTTCTTTCCGTTGTCCGCTAGAGTTCATCGCGAGGTGACAGTCATCAGAACTAACAAGAAAATCGCAAGGACTAAGTGGTTCCACGCCTCTCCCCGGTAGCCCAATAGCAAGGATATAAGGCTTGAGTTTGGTCGTGAGCACTCTTGCGTTCGTTCACTCAACACTCGGACCCAGGCTATTACAAGAAAGATCGAAAGCGCCGGGATCGCAAGTATTGGGCGCTCGGCTCGAAGGTAGATGAGCCCCGCGACGAGTATCAGGATCGTCGCGAGGAGCATCCACACAACACCGGGACTGAAACGACTCAAAATTCCTCCGTTTTGACTGTCGTCCTCCACCTATTGACGGCTTGGGTCGATCTCGGATGCTCGTTGTTCTTGCACGGCGAGGGAGTACGCAGTCCATCGAGCGCGTTGATTCCAAGCATGTGCTCGATGTCCGTAAGGCGGTCGCCATCGTCATAGGTGTAACTCGTCCCCACTCCGTTCGGCAGTTCCACGAGATTCATCCTACAGGCATCGTCATAGCTGTAGATGGTGTCATTCGAGTCCCAGGTACGGGTCCTGAAAGCAAACCCGTCGAACGGCAATTCTCAGCACCAATTAGGGCAACGGCAGGAATGATCGCAACCCGCCCCCGTGGTAGTCCGCTGAGCCGATGCACTCCGACTGCGAAACTCCGTCCACCAGGTCCGATGCCAACACGGGCGTACGGCCCGCCCGGCCATCTTCAGTGAACGGAAGGCACCCGAGATACGACCTGTTTT
Organism: uncultured Anaerolineaceae bacterium; assembly: GCA_964509855.1. GTDB lineage: Bacteria > Chloroflexota > Dehalococcoidia > Tepidiformales > Tepidiformaceae > CAZDZP01. The sequence continues at coordinate 2,600 of CAZDZP010000201.1, forward strand.
CCCGGTCGAAGACGAGGCATGGATACACTGGTCTGAGATTAGCGGTCTCACCAGAGTCGATCACAACGCCGTTGTCCTGGCAACTCAGTACCCAGATGGTGCGTTGGAGGTCGTTGACAACCGTCGCCTGTGGCGTGAACAGGCGGTAGCTAACAACCATCCCAACCCAGATTGTGGCCAACAAAAGACCTCCAGCGAGTAGCCCTTTCTTGACCACTACCAGGGCCCTCCAAGGCCGACCTGGGTACGACAGCTCGAACTCTTCTCCTCGTTCAGGGTACCCGTGCACCGGCCATCGTCGTAGATGAAGCTCGTCTCGACTCCGTTCGGGCGTTCCACGAGATTCATCCTACCGGCATCGTCGTAGCTTTAGCTGGTGTCATTCGAGTCCAGTCGGTGACAGTTGTGCGGCGGCCCCGGTCGTCATGGTGACACCGCCGCGAGCGGATCCAGTCTCGTTTCGCGAAACATTCGCCCCATGAGCGCCGCCTTCAGCCCGGACCGAACGCGCAGCATCTCCGTCTTGGAGGGCGATGCCAATACCCGCTCAATATCCGCTCACATCCGCTCATCACCTGTTTTTTCCTTTTCCGCCTTTGCGCAACCACCCCTGTGGCCGCCAGGCGCGCAGGGAACACCCCGGGACAGCGAAGCCGCGCGTTGGGAAAGAGGAACGATAGTTTGCGCTGTGCTACATTTCTCGCGCTTTGCCCGGGTTTCCCGGGGATAGAGTGAACGCACTGTCTGGTTCAAACCGGGCTCAGGAATCGCAGGAGGCAGTAATTGGCTGGAAGGCTTGAAGGCAAGGTAGCAATCGTAACGGGCGCGGGTCGCGGCATTGGCCGTGGCGAAGCGCTCCTGTTGGCGCAGGAAGGCGCCCGCGTGGTGGTCAACGACTTCGGCGGCAGCGCCGCTGGCGAAGGTGGCGACGCCACTCCCGCCGAAGAAGTCGTCAACGAAATCAAGCAGATGGGCGGCGAAGCCGTCGCCAACTACGGCAACGTCGCCTCCATGGACGACGGCGAAGCGATGGTGAAGCAGGCGCTCGATACCTTCGGGCGGCTCGATATCCTGGTGAACAACGCCGGCATCCTTCGCGACCGCATCGTCTTCAACATGACCGAAGCCGAGTGGGACGCGGTCATCGCCGTCCACCTGAAGGGTCACTTCACCGCGACTCGCTTCGCATCGATGGTGTTCCGCCAGCAGCGCAGCGGCCGCATCGTCAACACCGGCTCGGAATCGGGCATGGGCAACCTTGGCCAGGCGAACTACGCTGCGGCGAAGGAAGGCATCATCGGCCTCACCCGCACGCTCGCGCTCGACCTCGGCAAGTACGGCGTGACCGCGAATGCGATCCGCCCCCGCGCCGCCACCCGCCTCACGCTGAGCCCGGAAATGGAAGCCGCCCGCAAGAAGCGCGCCGAAGTCGCGGGCGCCGGCGACGCCGACAACGCAGCCCAGGACGCGATTTCGCGCATCGACCAGATGCGGCCCGAACTCGTGGCGCCGCTGGTTGTCATGCTCTGCCTCGACGAAGCCGCGAACGTGAACGGTCGCGACTTCATTGTCGGCGGCAACGAAATCAGCCTGGTTTCGCTGCCGAAGGCCGAAAAGACGATCATCAAGGAAGGCGGCTGGGACCTCGACTCGCTCGTGAAGGTCTTCTCCAGCACGCTCGGCCGCGATGTGGTGAACCCGAAGCCCGCGGAAGGCTAAGCCTCCAACGGACGACAACAGTAAAGCCGGGCGCAATGCCCGGCTTTGTTGCTTTGTCGAATATCCACCGCGGTCAGTCGGTGACAGCTATGCGAGCCCGGTGCTCGGGCAGGCGGTATGCGGTAACGAACACGAGCCAGCCCGTGAAAGTCAGCACGGCGGCCACCGGCCCGATAAGCCGGATCCCCATGGGCTCGTCGCTGGTGGCGCCGAAGATGCCCAGCAACACCGCGAACAGGCCCGTCGCGATTGCCTGGCCGAACTTCTCGAGGGTGGCGCGGCTGCTGAAGAACATCGCTTCCCGGCGGCCCGTTCGCTGCTCGCTGTCGTCGTCGACAACGTCGGCCAGCAACGCATCCGGCAGGATGAACACGCCCGACAGCGGTACGCCAACCAGGGCGATGATGGCAACCACCTGTAGGAGTTCGGGGACGCCGGGGATGAAGCCGGCGAAGAAGAGCGCCGGGAGGGTGAGGGTTCCGCCCATGAGGCACCAGGCGTAGACCGCTCTCTTCCCGAAGCGGCGGGTCGCGGCCACGATCGCCGGGACCATCACCAGTGCGGAAAGGAAGAAGGCAGCGGTGACCGGCGCCTGCATCCCCTTGGAGAGCCCAAGGATCTCGACCACGAAGAACGGCACCGACTGGGTGAGCATCAACAGCCC
>CAZDZP010000202.1:0-4969 GCA_964509855.1 uncultured Anaerolineaceae bacterium
TGATGAACGCGTAGAGGCGCACCTGCAGCCGGTCCTCGGCGATGAGGTCCTGCGCGATGCCGGCAGGGACGCCGGAAAGCCCGCCAGCGTCATGGATGCTGGTCAGGCCGCTGGCAAGGTCGGCGTCGTTGGCGGCGAGGAGCCAGCTTTCGATGTCCTCTCGCGAAGGCGTCGCGGCGAGGTGGAGCGGCGCGCATGCGCGTTCGTAGCAGACGCCGTTGATGTCGCCGTTTTCGTCACGGTCGTACTGGCCGCCGGCCGGGTCGGAGGCGTGCAGCGGAAGCCCCGACAATTCGATCGCCTTGCTGTTCACGGAAAGGATGTGGCCGCAGGTGCGCGTGAAGATCACCGGGTGGTTCGGCGCGACTTCGTCCCAGTCGTGTTTATTGGGGTGGCGCTGCTCTTCAAGGCGCGACTGGTCGTAGCCGCGGCCGCGAATCCATGTGCCGGCGGGGAGTGCCGCCGCACGTTCGCGCACTTGTTCCTTGAGGGCGGCGATGCTTTGCATACCCAGCGCCTTGCAGTCGATGGCGTCCTGCGCGCCGCCGACGCCGACGAAGTGGTGGTGCGCATCGATGAAGCCCGGCGTCAGGGAGCGACCGTGCAGGTCCACCTTTCGCGTGCCCGGCGCGGAGGTCGCCTCTACTTCGCTGTTGGAACCGACGGCGAGGATGCGGCCATCGGAAACGGCGACGGCTTCGGCGATAGAATTGTTGGCGTCGACGGTGTGAACGACACCGCCCGTGAAAATCATGTCGGCGCGATCCCCGGCCATGTGCGTCCTCCAGCTCGGCAGCGTTTTGGCGAATGCTACCCTCGTTGTCTCGGCTTTGCCCGTTATAGTCAGGCGCACACAAACAGCCTAAGTGGAGAGAAATATGCAAGAGCTACCGGAAACGGGACGACCGTGGGACGACATCCGCAGCGAGATGGTGGAGATGCGGGGCGCTGACCTCGACTGGAAGGCGGGCCGCCACGGCGCCTTCGTGTGGTACGCCAACGAAGACCTTGAACACGTGGTCACCGAGTCCTACGCGATGTTCCTTGTCGAAAACGGGCTCGGCGTGAAGGTGTTCCCGTCGATCGGCCGCATGGAGGCGGAGGTTCTTTCGTTCGTGCGCGGCATTTTGCATGGCGACGACGAGACCGCCAGCATCTTCACGTCGGGCGGCACGGAGAGCATCTTCCAGGGCATGTTGGCCATGCGCGAATGGGCCCGCACCCATCGCCCTGGCGCTTCCGACCCGGAGGTGATCGCGCCGCATTCGGCTCACCCGGCGCTCAACAAGGCGGCCCACCTGCAGGGATTCCGCGTGAACCGCATCCCCGTCGGCGAGGGCTACGCGGCTGACGTTGCCGCGCTCGAAGCCGCCATCAATCCCAACACCATTGGCGTCTACGCGTCGGCGCCGACGTACTCCCTCGGCATCGTTGACCCCATCCGTGACCTCGGCGCGATGGCCGAAAAGCACGGACTCTGGTTCCACGTCGATGCCTGCGTGGGCGGCATCCTTGGCAACTTCGTCCGCGAAGCCGGTTACGAAGTGCCCGAGTTCGACTTCGCCGTCCCGGGCGTCACGTCGATTTCGGCCGACCTGCACAAGTCCGGGTTCGCCGCGAAGCCCGCGTCCACAATCAACTTCCGCACGCGCGAACACCGCGAGTACGCCCGGTACACCTTCAACGACTGGCCGAGTGGCACCTACTCCGGGCTGACCTTCACTGGCACGCGGCCGGGCGGCGCCATCGCGGCGGCGTGGGGCGCGATGAACTTCCTCGGCAAGAACGGCTACAAGGACCTTGCCGTCGCCACGATGAAGGCGCGCGACACCATCCAGGCGGGCCTGAAGAGCATCGAAGGCGTTTCGATTCATGGCGCGCCGCCGCTGTACGCCTTCGCTTACGGACACCAGGGTGTCGACATGCACAAGGTGGCGGGGCACATGAACCAGAACGGATGGTATTGCGGCAGCACGACGAGTCCCATCGGTATCCACGTCATGGCCACGCCCATCCACCAGACCAGCGCCGAGGAGTACGTCGCCGCCATCGCCGACACGATCGAGAAGATAGCCGGCGGCGCGGAGGCGACGGCGACGGCGTCGTACACGTAGCCGTTGCCCGAACCCCCCGCGTGGTTTCACATGTCACCCACGTCCAACGACGCAGGTGGCGTGCGCGTACAGCGAGGGGACACGCGGGGGCCAAAAGGTGACTTAGGGTATTTACCTATTCGCGCACCGAAGCGTGATGGATACGCATTTCGGCACCTATACTGAATAGCCCGGGACATAATCCCGGCCGGGCGATAGGCCCACAGACGGTGCTATGACCGCACTCAGCGAGCCGCCAATCACAAGCGAGACAACAGACATCGCCTTGGCGGAGCGCGCTCGCGCTGGTGATTCCGACGCCTTTGGCGAGATCTACAGCCGCTACTTCACACCGATCCACGACTTCATCTACCGCATGGTGCGTGACCCCAACGAAGCAGCCGACGTCACACAGGAGGCGTTCATACGCGCCCTGCGTTCGATCGGCTCGCTCGACCAACCGGAAGCACTACGCGGGTGGTTGTACACGATTGCCCGGAACACAGCGCTCAACCGCCTGCGCGTGCCCGTCCTCGAGACGCGGGAGCGCGTGCCGATGGGCGAAGATGGCGACGCCGCCTTCGATGTCGTCGACCCGGACGCATTCGCAGACCCGGCCCAGGCCGCAGAAGCGCGCGCGATGTCCCGGCTGGTTTGGGAGGCCGCCGCCGGGCTAAGCGCCGCGGAGTACACGCTGTTGGACCTGCACGTTCGCCACGAACTTGGCGGCGCCGAGATCGCGAAGGTGCTGGGCACGTCTCCGAACTCGGTCTATGTCCGCCTGAATCGTGCGCGCAAGACGTTTGAACGCTCGGTGAAGGCGCTGGTGCTGATGCGCTCCGGCCGCCAATCCTGCGACCGGCTCGATCGCCTGCTCGCCGCTGAGGGCTTGGAAGAGATGTCGCCCGCCGCCCTGCGCATCGTCGAACAGCACGCGCAGGATTGCGACGAGTGCGAGCGCCGCAAGGGGGCACTGCTCGCGCCGCTGGCGGTATTCGGAGCGTTTACGCCAGTGGCGGCAGACCCCTCGCTATACGGCAGCGTGCTTGCCGCCGTTAGCGCCGCGTCGGTTGCGGGCGCGACAGGCGCCGCTGCCGCTGGAGCGACCGGCGGAGCATCCGGCGCAACGGGGGCCGGTGGCCTTGGTGCAGCGGGTGGCGCAACCGGTGCGGGTGGCCTTGGCGCGGCGGGAGCCGCGGGAGCGGGCGCCGTCGGCGGCATCGCCGGCACTATTGGCGCCACCGGTCTCGCCATTGCGGCGGCGATTGCGGTGGTGGCGGTGACAGCTGCTGCGCTGGTGCTTCCCATCAGCCCCTTTGCCGTGGTGGGCGGCGGTGACGGCAACACGCCGGCAGGCATCGCGGCTGAGCCAACCACGGTACCGACGGCCGAGCCCACACAATCGGCACCGGCCGCTGTGCCACCGGCGGAAACGCCAACCCCTGCGCCTACCGCGTCCAACCCGGCCTCGTCATCGCCGTTCCCCGGCGCATCGAACCCCGGGGAAGAACCCGGGGCTGCGGCTCCACCGGCTTCGGGCGACCCAAGCTCGCCACCACCTGTTCCGCCGGCAGCGCCGACTGACGTTTCCACCGACCCGGTTGAAGTGACCGAGCCACCGGCGCCGGAGACACCCCCGATTGAGAATCCGAATCCCCCGGAGCCCCCAACGCCGCAGCCGACGCCGGCCCTCCCCACGCCCGAGTCTCCCGTACCTCCCGCCCCTACCGAGGACCCGGAGACACCGACACCTGGTCCGCTCGCGCCAGAGCCGCCACCGGCCCCGGGGGAAGAGCCGATCGTCGAACCGACGGCCGAGCCGATTGTCGTTCCGACCACTGAACCGACGGCCGAACCGACCGTTGAACCCACCACCGAGCCTCCGCCGGATCCCACAACAGAGCCGACAGTCGAACCAACGCCCGAGCCGACGGCCGAGCCTACTGAACCCCCGGCGACTCCTTCGCCCACACCTGCGCCAAACGTGCTGTTCTCGGTAGCCATCGAAGGTGGGGTGCCGCTTTTGAACCTGCCCTTCCAGGTCGTTGTGTCTGTTGAAAACGAAGGGCCGGGGCCGGCTGAAGGCATTCAGTTCGAGTTGCCGATTCCAGCGGGGCTGGCCGTTGTCGACGCCTCGCCCGGGCAGCCCGGGGTGACGTGCAACACCGATGGCACCTTGCTGACCTGCACGATAGACCTGCTGGAAGAGGACGCCGCGGCCAGCATCGTGGTCTCGCTCCTGGCGTCCGGGGCAGGTGGGGATGTGAACCTCGAGTTCACGATGCTGGCGGGAAACGGGGCCCCCGATCCGGTGGTAGCGCCACTGGCCCTGGTGGTGCTCCAGGCGGGGCTTGCGATTGAGCCTCGCTTCATTGACGACGCAAGCGCGCCGGTACCACCGGTGTTCTACGCCGTGGTGAACACCGGCGATATCCCGCTCGAATCGCTGACGATCGTCGATGGCGCCTGTCCGCTGGCGTTGCCCCTCGACGAAGCCGTCGCGCTGGATCCGCTGCTGCCCGGGGAAGCTCGCGAATTCGCCTGCTCCACAGCGCCCGCGGAGGAATACGCGGGTAGTGCCTACGCCGTGGCTGCCAGTGCCGCGGGTGAAATCGATTCGGGCGCAGTCGAATACGTCGTCGATCTGCTTCCGCGGGTCGCAGTCGCGCGGAACGTGTCACCCTTGGAGCTGCCAGCTCCGGGCGGCGAGGTGACGGTGCAGTTCGTCATCGCCAACAAGGGACCAGAGGACCTGGAGATTCTCGCGGCCGAGGATTCGGAGCTTGGGGCTGTGCTCGAGATATGCGGGATTGAGTCGGCCCTTCCTGCGGGCGTGGAAGTCGAATGCGAAATCGCCACGAAGGCCTCGGGCGAAG
>CAZDZP010000203.1:0-4951 GCA_964509855.1 uncultured Anaerolineaceae bacterium
GCCCAGTGGTTCGAAACGATGTGCCGGGGCGCGGTCGAACACGGCTGGCTATGCAACACAGTCGCCACCGAAGAAGGCCTCGGGAGCCCCGCCGGGGGCGGCGTCCCCGAAACGGTCGCGGTCGAACAGGAAGGTGGCTGGGTTATCAACGGCCGGAAGACCTTCACCACTATGGCGCCGGCACTCGAGTTCTTCATCCTCTCCGCGCGAATCGACGCACCGGGCGAAGAGAAGCCGGTCATCGGCACCTTCATGCTCCGCCCCGGCGACGAGGGCATGTCCGTGGTGGAAACGTGGGACAGCCTGGGCATGCGTGCCACCGGCAGCCACGACCTGCTGCTACACGATGTCCGCCTTTCGCCCGACCGGCTGATGGGCCGTCGTACGCTGGGCCAGCCGGATCCGCGCGGAGCCGCCAGCCAGGCGTGGTTCGCGCTCGGGGTCGCATCAACGACGGTCGGCGTGGCCACCGCGGCCCGCGACTACGCCGTGGATTTTGCGCGCACTAGGACGCCTTCCGGCAACGCCCCCATCCGCGAGTTCCCCGGTGTGCGCAATCGTATCGCCCGCATCGACCTGCTCCTGCAGCGCAGCCGCGCCCTGATCTATGACGGGGCCCGCTGCTGGGAACAGGTCGGGGTCTCCGGCGCCAACGATGCCTCCGATGGAATGCCCGCTTCGGACCGCATTGTCGTGGCAAAGGTGGAAGCGATGAACGCATCGATTGAAGCGCTGGACCTGGCGATGCGGGTGGTTGGTGGAGTCGGACTGTTGAAGAGCCGCCCTATTGAGCGCTACTACCGCGACGTTCGCGCGGGGCTGCACAACCCGCCGCTGGAAGACCGTGCGCTGGAACAACTCGCGCGCCGTGCACTGGACGGCGAACCCACGCCGCCAAGACCGGTCGAGTAGCAGGCTGCGGAGAATTGCGGGGCTATCCGCCCGGTACGACGAAGTCCTGCCCGATGATGATGATGAGGTCGGGCAAGGTCGTGTCGTTGCTCGGCTGAACCTTGATTGCTGTTTCGGGCAGGCCCATCCACTCGGCGATGTCCAGTGCCATTTCCATGCGGTTTTCGCGGTGCAGGATGATGGTGGAAGTCGGCTGTGTCGGCGCCTCCGGGCCCCGGTATACCGTGGGGAAACCCTTTACGAAACGAAGGTAGCGGCCAAGCTTCCCGACTTCATCGCCGCCACCAAATCCGTAGCCGTCCTGGATTTCGACGTTCGAGGCCGAGTACGTCGACTTCGTAAAGGCCTGATTGATCCAGTAACGCACGTTCTCCGCGTCCCACAACAAGACCGCTGCGCCGCCCGGCGTGTCCCAGGGCCACATGGTGTCCACGCCATCCACCGGGTCCCCAACGCTGTAGGTCGTGATGCGGCCTCGTGCTTCGTAGAGCAGTTTGCCCAGCCCTGGAGCCTGGCCGATAGGAACGTTGTGCTTCGCGAAGCTGTTGTAGGCGTTGTAGGTGCCGATCGGGTCGGCCAGCAATCCCCGGTTGAAGGACTGCAGAAGCGCCGTTTGCATTACCAGTTGCTGCCGCTGCACCCGGTGAAGGTCGCTTGGGTTGCGATTCCGGCTGAAGGCCACCGCGTTGTAGCCGTCCAGGTAGGTGGGACCCGGCCCATAGCTGACCCACTCAATCGGGCGGCGACCACTCTCGTCGGAATACTCCCAGTTATAGACGGCCAGCTCTTCAGGGATGTCGATTTCGATGCCACCGAACTGGTCCACCATCGCTTCCACGCCGAGGAAGTCGAGAATCACCCAGTGGTCGATATCAATGTCGAAGTTTGCTTTCAGGTCTCTCATCACCTGCTTTGCGCCGGCGTCAATCGTGCCGCCGTGGCGTATGCCCATGGCATATGAGGCGTTGATGCGGTCCGGGTACACGGTTCCGTCTGCTTGGTGGATGTCGACCCACATGTCGCGGGGGAAGCTCAGCATGCTGGCTTCCTTGGTCACCGGGTCAATCGTGGCCACCACAATCGCATCAGCGCGCAACTCGGTTTCGAATTGTTCGTAATCGCGTTTGTCCAGCCCGAGGATGAGGATGTTGCGCCGCTTGTTGAAAATGCTTTCGGCGCCCGGCTGTTCCACCTTCACCGGTCCCGGGAGCTGCCCGAGCACGGCGCTGAAGGGTGCGTTCTCGCCCGGGAAAACGGCCGGGTAGGCGCGGGTCAGCATGCCCAATCCTGCGTAGAACGATGCAACGGCAAACACCAACAGCGCGAACACGAAGACCAGGCGCTGCGGAACCGAGTATCTCGGGAACCGGGCAGCGGGACGCACGCTCGCCTTGCTGCGGGTACCGGTCATCGCGGGAATATGCTCGTCGGTACGGGCAACCATTGGGACCTCACGCTAACAGGCATTCACATTCGGTCAACGAAAAATTACACACTACGGTTCCACCTCACCCGAAAGCGTGACCGGCAGGGAAAGAACCGCGCAGGTGGCCTTAACCGAAGGTGTAGAACCCCGGCTGCCTAACCCATCCCCAGTTCATGGAGCCGGTCATCGTCGATGCCAAAGTAGTGTGCGATTTCGTGCAGCACCGTGACCCGCACCTGCTCCCTGATCTCGTCCTCGTCGTCGCCGCAAAGCGATTCGATCGGCCCCTGGTAGATGCTGATCTTGTCCGGCAGGACCAGGTTGTAGTACTGCCCCCGGCTCGTCAGCGGTATCCCGTGATACAGGCCAAGGAGCGTGCTCCCGCGAGAGACGCCCGCTTCCAGCAGGTCAGCGCGAGTCGGCCGGTCTTCGATGACAAGGTCCAGGTTGCGCACTTCCCGCCGCAGTTCGTCGGGCAGCATCGCCACCGCTTCCAGCACCAGTTCGCGAAAGCGTTCCCGTTCCACGGCTAGGAGCGGCGCGCCTCGGCGCTCCACAGCGTGCGAAAACCTTCGCCGCGAATCGCGTCGCGCTGAGCGGCGGCTTCGAGCGTTCGCAGTTCCTCCAGCGCACGTTCGGCTGCGCGCACGGCTTCCGGGTGGCCACTTTCGACAATCCTGCGCATCACCGCTTCCCAAACGTCGGTTGAGCCCAATGAGCGGGCGAATCGCGGCCACGAAATGGCTACGATCTTCTCCGGCATGTCGAATCGAGGCCGTGTTTCCTTGAGCGACTCGTAGCGCGCCCGCGCGGTGCGCACTGGCTCGACAACCTTCACCAGGGGGCCGTCGATCTCCGTACTGCGGAAGTCCATCAACAATCGCTTGCCGAAGGTCACGAAGCGCATCGTGATGACGTCGTTGGTCTCGATAGTTCTCGCGAGGTCCCGGAGGTCCATGCTGAAATCGTTGTCCATGGCTTCGAGTCTAAGGGGCGAAGCGCTTGCAGGCCTACCGCAACAGCCTCGCCACCCGCTTTAGCCCGCAATAGTCACTCAGTTTTCGCGCACCGTACCGATCTACTAACTGTGATGAAGCTGCTCCCTTTCTTCCAACGTGACAACTCCCAACGCCTCACCGATGCCGTCCGCAAGGGGGTTGGCGTACAGGAAAACTCCTGGCAACTTCCCGATCGCTCCGAGGCGCCTTCAGCCGACCTCGTCGAGGACATCGTGCTGTGGATACGCGATTCCATGGGTTCCATGCGCCGCCCCTACGGCATCGACCACGTAGCCCTGGCGCTGGCCTGCCGCGACAAGACGGGCCGCGTGGTCTGCAGCAACTCCCTCGGCGTGATGAAGCCTTCCGACTTCTACACGCCCGAAGGGACGGAGCGCATCGAAGCGTTCCTCCACGATGTGCGCTTCGCCAAGCCCGGCGATGGAGCAAAGATCGTCGGCGCGCTCTTGAGCCTTGGAGATGTCGCCTACGAACTCGGCCTGCCGAAGGCGGCGTAGGTCTCGTGTCCACGTTTCACGTTGAGCGGCCGCCCGTTATCATCGGCGCGTGACATCGTTAGTTCGCAACCCCGAACGTGCCCGCACGCTGCTTGAAGACCAGGTCAGCCGCATCGGCCGCCTGCGCGGCAGCGGACCGAACCCCTTCGACTATGACCGTTGGCAGGCGCGCACCGTCGAGCTCGTCGAACACATCTTCGGCGCGGAATCGGAAGAGGCGACGCGCTACTACGAAGCGGCTGGCATTCGTGGGCGACTCCCCGGCGTGCGCGGCGAAGCCGAAAACATGACCCTGAACATCCACGGTCCCTGGGGCATCCTCTCGCGGCTCAACCGCGCGGAAGTAGTTCTTAAAGAGCTGTTGGCGAAACTCGCCGCCTAAGACGCGTCCCCGCTCGGCACCTGCAAACCCGTCCCCGGGAAACGCTCCAGCAGCTTCGTGAGGTTCCTTTCGTAGCGCCCGAGGAAGGCCGGCGAGTCCAGGTCGTCCGTCGTCATGATCAGCGCGTCTTCCCCGTCCGAGTAGTAGCGCTTCCTTTCGCCAACCTCCCAGAAGCCGTAGTAGCGGTAGAGCGCACGCGCAACCGCGTTGGTACTCCGGACTTCCAGCGTCGCCAGCGTTAGCTTTAGGTCGATAGCAATCCCGAGCAGCGCGTGGAGCAGGAGCTTTCCATAACCCTTGCCACGCTCCTCGTTTGGGACAACCACATTCACGACGTGCCCCTCGTCCACCTGGATCCACAGCCCGGCGAAACCAACCACCTGCCCGCTGCGGCTGAGCACGATGTACCGGGCGACCGGGTTGTCCGTGAGCTCTCGTTCGAAGTTGGTCGACGGCCAGTGCTCGGTGTAGGCGCCGCGCTCCAAGGGCGACACCATGGGAATGTCATCGAGTTCCATCATCCGCAACTGGAGTGCGCCGCCGTCGTCCATTCCTGAACTGTAGCGGCGAGCGATTCGACGCGCCCGGCAGCGCTGCTAGAATCCGGCGCACTGCCATGCCCTTCACCGCAAACGACCTCGCAAACTGGTCCGTCGAAACGGCCGGCGACTCGCCCGTTCTTGCGCATGCCCGCGACGAATGGCGGCTGGCCCTC
>CAZDZP010000204.1:0-4947 GCA_964509855.1 uncultured Anaerolineaceae bacterium
CCGCCTTTCGATGACCCAAGATTCCGCAGCGCGCTCGCGTACTCCATGGACCGCCTGAACATGGTGGACGTGTTCTTCCAGGGGAGCGGCGACGCGAACCCATGGGTTAGCTGGCCAGTGGCAAACTGGGCGCTCCCACGCGCGGAGCTGACCGGGCAGCCCGGGTATCGGTTGGGCTCAGGCGCGCGGGCGCAGGACATTGCCGATGCAAGGGCGCTCGTCGCGGCGATGGAGGCGGACGGCAAGAGCATCCCCACGACACTGCCGCTTGCCATCGAAGTGACCACGGAACAGCAGCTGAGTCTCGGTTCGATCATGGCACGGCACATCAACGAGGCCCTGGGAATCGAAGTGCAGCTGGAGCAGCTCGAGATTTCGGAGCTGGTGCGCCGTCACTTCTACGAGGACGCGGCATGGATTGCGGGGCCTGACACCGGTTGGCTGGACCTGGACGACTGGACCTACCAGTACTTCCACAGCGGCGGGACTCAGAACAGCTTCGCTTTGCGCGACGCTGAGATGGACGCGCTCCTGGAAGCGCAACGTGCTGAATTCAACGCCGATGCCCGGCGGGAAATCGGCTACAACATCCAGCGACGGCTTTTGGCAACCAACCCAGGCGTGAACTTTGTCAGCGAGCGTGTCGTCGCGCTTTCGTGGCCATATGTGAGGGACTTCCCCATGGACATCGCCGACGGCTATCAGAATCGCTTTGCCAGTTGCTGGATCGACACGAACGACCCAACGTTCAGGCGCTAAGAATCCCGGGTTCCGGCACATCGAAGCGGTAGCCACGGCCACGGATGGTCTGGATATCAGCCGAATCCAGGAAGACACCCTGGATCTTGCGCCGAACATTGGAAACGTGGCGGCGCAAAATCTGCAGATGGCGTTCGTCGCTGTTCGCACCCCAGTTGCGCTCGATGATTTCCGAGGCCAACACGGTGCGGTTCATTCGTTCAAGCAGGATGGCGACGATTTCCGTCTCACGGTCCGTCAGGAGCACTTCCGCGTCAACGGTGGAAAGGCGGCCGCGGGTGGCGTCGAGTTCAAATGGGCCGGCAACCACAAGGCTCGACTGGGAAACGCCTTCGCGAGCCATGAGCCGCATGCGAGACTCAACGGAGGTATCGCCAAAGTGGCCGCGAACGATGCCGTCCATCTCCGGCCGGTAGCTCCCAGGTACGACGAATCCGTTAGCCTCCGCGTCCACTACATACAGGACGGGGACAACTCGCCAGCGGCGAGTCTCCTGGAAGGCGGCAACAATAGACTGCTGTTCCTCCACCGGATACTCGGCGAGCACGAGCAGGTCGTAGAGCAGGTTGGGAGCATCGAGCAGAGACATCGCAGGGCTTGCATAGCGTTCCACCGAAAGCGAAGGGGCAAGCAAGGAGCGGCCTTCGAGTGCCCTGGGGGTGGATCGAACGATGGCAAGGACAGTGGGCATGCAGGAGGGCTCCGGGGGATTCAAGGCCAGCGGGTGACCGGTAATGGAGCCATCGTAGAAAACGAAACGGGGGAGACTGCATAGGGAGTCTCCCCCGGTATCGATATGGAAACGCTGACGGCAAGGATTCTCCCGCCTAACGGGGAATCCGCCTAAGGACGGGGTGTTAGAGCCCCTTCTCCAGGAGCGAGCGAGCAATCTCCCGCGGATCCGCTGAATAGGTACCGTTGGCGATCGCCGCCTTCAGAGCGGCCACCTTTTCGGCGCGCACTTCCGGCGAGGACTCGACGGTTTCACGGGCCCGGGCGAGCTCGCGTGCTCCCTGGGTAATACCGGAAGTGTCGTTGGGTTCGCTCGCGGTAGCAGCAGCTTCGCGGCTTGCCTTGTGCTTGACGAAGTCAGCGACGACGGGTGCTGTAGAACCCGAGGCGCGGGTGCCCTGGATACTCATGATTCCCTCCATTTGTGCCAGACTAGTCCGGCCGGTTCGAGTTCGCAATGCCGTGCACCGGCAGCCGAGTGGCGAACGCCAAGGCGTTCAGCTAACAAGGCTCCCTACGACGACGACACGGCGTTGCAGGTCAGGCGTGCAGGTGATCAGGGTCACGCGCGCCCGGTGGTCGGATTTCAAGATGCGTACTGCATCGGGGGGAACTTCCAGAACCGCCTCAACAACGTAGCGATGAAGCTGCGCCCCGGAGTACACCTCGACAACGTCGCCAGCGGCAACAGAGTCGAGGTTTGCGAAATACGGGGTATCCGCAGTTGATGAGACGGACACATGCCCGGTGAGCACCACGTTGCCGGGGTTACCGGGCAGCGCCGAATTGATGTGGTGCCCCACGGCGCGCCAGGCCGTTTGCCAAATCGCTTCCCCCTCACGGTCCACCACGCCCACGCCCTGTATAGGAGCGTCGATGCCGGCCGATGGAACGACAACCCGGGTGGGAAGTCCGCTTGGGCTCGTGGACGCTGACACTTTTTCCGGCGACGAATCCGGCGCTCGCTGAGCGGCGGATAGCGTGGCAGTCTCCTGGAAGGCAGGAGGCTCCATTTCGGATGGGCCGTTCAGCCCGAACCAGGCGATGCCACCAGCTGCCGCAATCATGGCTACCGAAAGGAAGGTCGACTTCGACCCGCTGCCTTTCTTTCTCGCCGGTTGCTGCGCCACTTGATGCCATTCCCCGCGGCATCTGGGCCGCCCGATAAGGGTTCGCCCTAATGCCTGTGTGTTCTGCCATAGGTTTCGACCGGATTACGGGGAACTTGACGGTTGTTGGGTGTACGGGATGTAAAAGCAGTGAAAAACCCAACAAACCGCGTCTGTGCTCACACCGCCCGCGGCGCGTGAAGCCTGGCCGGCGCTGGACGATAGGCATCGATCACCGACCGGCCCTGCTTGTTCGCGTTCATCGCATCGCCCGCGTGGGACATGAGCGAGTCGAGTTCTTCGCATATCGAACGCTGGAGTGGCACGAGCTCCCGCGCGATGGCCTCGGTCTCGTCGTCGAACTCTTCGAGAGGCGTGCGAAGGAGCGTCGTATAGATGCGGTCGAGTTCGTCGAAGCCAGCGTCGAAGGCCTCGAAGGAGTCCTGCTGCAAAAGGGCTAACTGCCTCTGCGCGAGGTTGTAGGCCTGGCGGGCAAGCTCACGGCTTGCGGTCACGCGACGGCTCCGTAGCTGCGGCTGGCCTCGGGCGAGTGCAGCCCGGCGGTGGCGCTTCGCCAGCTTTCGGCAACCCGGGAGATGTGCTTTTCCACCTCATCCAGGTTAGCGGCGTCATCGAAGCTAGCTTCGACCAACAGGCGCATGCAGTACGTGTAGAGACCACCAAGCTGTGACGGGATGGTTCCCTGGCTCATGTCGAGCGAAGCGAACAACTCGCCGAGGATGAGGTTGGCCTTTTCGAGCTGGTCGAAGTACGCGGTTCGATTGCCATCCTCGCGTAGCAGGCGCGCCTTGCGGATAGCCTTTAGTGCCCCCTCATAGAGCAGCGTGATGAGCTTCACGGGGTCGGCCGTTGCAACGGTCGAGTCCCTGTAGGCGTTGATCCCAGTCATATGCCATCCCCTTTGGTGGTGATAAGTCGCCGCGCGTCAATCGTTCACGAAGTGCCAGGTGGCCGCGATAGGGAGGTTCCCGTAAGGAGTTTCTAGCGCGCTCTGCTGTTCGCGGCGAGTTGTTGATTCATGGCCGTGAGCTGACCGAGGATCGCGCTAGCGCGGGCCTGGGCCTGTTCCATTGCCATGAATCGTTTGCGGAGACGGTCCATCTCGTTGTCGATTCGCTCGGCCAGGGCGTCCTGGCGCTTTGCGATGTCCCTCGCGATGTTGGTGTAGCTCTCCTGGCGAAGAGCAAGGACGCCACCGGCGCCAGCCTGGCGATCGATGAAGCCCTGCATGCGATTGAACACGCTTGCAGAATCCTGCGTGACTGCGATGAGACTGGATCCTGCCTGGAAGGTCGCTGCGATTTCGATATTCATGCCGGGGATGACGTTGGTCGCGGTCGCACCTGCCTGCACCGTCACGTTCGTTGTTGTCTGGGCGCTGCCGTCGGCGGGGTTGAAGAGCACCGTCAGGTTGCCCGCGCCGTCGTCGATGATTTCATAGGTCCCCGGTTTCGTATTCATCGGTGTTCCGGAGGCGGCCGCAACCGATGATGTTCCACCCGGTTGCAGTGCCGCCGCGTTGGACGATGCGCTGAAGAGCGCCTGCACCGACCCGGGGTCTGTTTCGAGAGCCTGCTTGAACTTCGCCTCATCGAATTGCAGCGTGTTGGTGCTGCCAACGGCGGACCCAAATTTGCCGAAGCTCAAGCCCACGTCGCTCAGCAGATTGAGATTGCCGGGAACATTCATCCCGGGTGAGGTCAACATTCCACGCAGTGAACTGGCAAGCGAACGCAATCCGGAGTCGGCACTGAGCAGTCCCGACTGGTTGTTCTCGCGACTACCATCCGACTTCGTCGCCTGGGCGATAGCGCTCATGGTGGAGTTGTAGTCCGTCACGAATGCCTTCACCAGGTCCACGGCTGCGGTGGTGTTCTGCGTCACGGAAACGACTGCGGGCGTGTCGGTCACCGCTGTGAAGGTGACGGTAGCGCCTGAGCCAACCTGCACGCTGTTGGTGTCGGAATACTGCACGGCGCCACCGTCGATCGAGTAATGAGCGTTCTGTCCAAGCTGTTGTGCGGCGCCGAGAAGACCCGTTCTCGCCAGGAAGTCTCCGCCGCCATCATCGGCAAGTGTGATTCCAAGCGAACCGGTCTTAGTCTGCTGGAGCGCAATGGTGTCGGACACATGATCGTAGCGCGCACTCACTCCAGCACCGCTCGCGTTGATGCGGTTGATCACGTCATTCAGCGAGTCATCGGCGGTGTCGTATTCGATCGTGACGCCGTTGATAGTGAACGATTGCGGCCCGGCCGCCGGTGGTCCGGCTAGCCAGGCTGCGTTGGCCATCTTGTCGCCGGTTTTCATTCGTGCGATGGGCAGC
>CAZDZP010000205.1:0-4939 GCA_964509855.1 uncultured Anaerolineaceae bacterium
AGGATTTCCTCGATACGGCTGGCGTAGGAGCGCGAAACGTGGGCGCGAATCTCTTCTGGCGTTTGGGTGGACATGAAGGCTGCCTCCGGGCAATCGATTTTTTGCGATGATGGCTTGCTTCGCAAAATTACGATACGCTGGCAGGTATTGCAAGGGGTTCGAAACGAGCGAGTTTCGCCTTTACCCCGGCGGAGGGAGTGGCCGCAATGAAAGCCATCGACGACCTGACCGCAGAAGAAGGACGTGCCGCCGCGATGTTTCGCGCGCTCGGCAACCCCGCACGCGTGCGGATTGTTTCCGAACTCATGCGGCGCAACGCCTGCGTGACCGGCGACCTCGTGGACCTGCTGCCGCTGGCGCAATCCACGGTATCGCAGCATCTCAAGGTGCTGAAGGAAGCTGGCATTGTTGTCGGTACGATCGATGGCGACCAGTGCTACTGCCTGGACCCCGATGCGATGGACTTTCTCGCCCGGTTCTGCGAACAGTGGTGCGGCCCGGGCGCCTGCGCTCCTGATGCCGACGCCAGCCGCAAAGACGTCGTACTCCAGGCATAGGTCCCGGTCGCGCGGCCGGCATGCGAAAGAAATGAAAGAGGGGAGCCAGGTGGCTCCCCTCTTCGTTGTACTGGTTGCAGCGCGAACTCTTCGAGCTAGCTCCTGCGGCGTGACGCCACCAGCATGCTGCCACCCGCTGCGGCCGCTACGAGACCAAGCATCAGCAACATGGCGTTGGTCGAAGCACCTTCCGGCGCCCCGGTGCCTGTTGCCGGCGGACGCGGCGCTGGCATCGTGGCCGTCGGCGCAACCATCGTCGCCGTTGCCGTGGGAGCAACTGCGGTGGGCGTCGCGACCGTCGGTGTTGCCACCGGCGTCGCTGGCATCTCCGTTGGTGTCGGGGTTGCGATTGGCGGCGCGACTTCGCTCACGTTGCCGGTATGCACGATCTGACCGCGCACTTCACCCGGGCCGAATTCGACCGAGTGAACGTTGAAGTACAGCTGTTCGGTCGCAAGCGCGGTGAGGAAGCCGCCGAAGTTGCCTTCGAGGCTGCCCTGCAACGATGCCGCGGTGAGTTCGGCCGACTGCACAGCAACGAGTTCCACCGGGTTCTCGGTGTCCATGAAGATGGTCGCCACGACCGGGCCGTTCTCACCCTCGGGGGCGAGATGGAAGTGGCCCATCGTGAATTCCTGGGTGCCACCAGTCACGCTGAGGCTGTAAATCGCGGACACGCCAGTCGGCGCAACCGAGCCGGTACCCGTCGCAGTGGTGTCGACCGGGGGCACTTCATTGTCACCCGAAAGCGTGGCGCCGAAGGTCGTCCAGATTTGATTGCGAAGCACGCCCGCCGGGTTGGCGACCGAGTGCACGTTCACGTAAAGCATGCCGCTGGCGAGTGCCCGGGCGAAACCATCCCAGTCATCCTGGAAGTCTCCGAGCAGGCTTTGCTCATCGAAGGTGCCGGCGAGATTGACCTCGTCAACCGGGTTCTCCGGGTCCATGAAGAACACAGCGACAACGGGACCGTTGGTGCCGACCGCACCGTGGTGGATGTGCGCCATGGTGAATTCAGCACCGGTGGCCGTGAGCGTCCACTTCAGTTCTTCGCCGACTATCTGGAGGTTCGCCGTCCCGGTCGCGGTCGTTTCGACCGGTGGCACTTCCCAACCTCCGTAAAGTTCGATGTCGAAGGCGTCGCCTGCCTGTGCACGGGCACCCGGGATGACCGCGAAGATCATCGCGGCCAGCCCTGCGAGCACGAGCACCAAGCCGGTGGGCCTACCAATTAAGTGGTTCATGTGAGTCATATTTCCTCCTGCTCTCCTACAACCGTCGCGGCGAAAGGTAACACCTCCCTTTACCGTTGCCGTTTACCGGGGCTGAACCAGGCATTTACCTTCGTCTCGCTCGTGACGGTGTCCAAAGGGCGGGCTAGCCTTCATGGGACAGCTTTGCTACCGAGGCCCTGTTGGATTTTCTCAACGCTTTTCTCGTTGCCTTCGCGCTCATCTTCGTCGCCGAAATGGGCGACAAGTCGCAACTGCTTTCGCTGTGGTTTGCCACGAAGTACCGGGTGCTCACCGTGCTTGCGGGCGTCACCTGCGCAGTGGTCATCCTCCAGCTCGTTGCCGTGGTTGTGGGGGTGGTCTTCAACACGGTGCTCCCCGACCGGGTGTTCCTCACGCTCGCGGGCATCGCGTTCTTCGTGTTCGCGGCATGGAGCCTGCGACCGGAAGACGATGACGAAGTCGAGGACACCGTAAATGTTCGGCGCTTCGGCGCGTTCGGGATCGTCTTCCTCTCGTTTCTCGTTTCCGAACTGGGGGACAAAACGCAGCTCGCGACCGTGACGCTTGCCGGAGATCGCAACCCCTACGGAGTCTGGGCCGGTTCGACGCTCGGCATGGTCGGCTCGAACTCCATCGCGATCTTCATCGGTGCGAAGGCGGGAAAGCGGCTGCCACGCCGCACCATCAGCTACGGGGCGGCACTACTCTTTGCCGTGTTCGGAGCGGTCACGCTCTGGAGCGCCTGGCGCTAGTTAGCGAAGGTCCGAAAGGAAGTCGACCATCAGCGCGTTCACTTCGGCCGGGCGCTCCTGCTGGGTCCAGTGGCCACAGTTGCGAATGAGTTCGACGCGCAGGTCCGGGATCCATTGCTTCATCGGTTGTGCCTGTTCAGGTCGAAGGATGAGGTCGTTTTCGGCGGTGACCATGAGCGATGGGATGTTGATGTGGAAATCCGGGAGGTCTTTCGATTCTTCCCAGCTGCGGTCTATCGCCCGGTACCAGTTCAGCCCGCCCGTCCAGCCGGTCTTCTCGAATGCGCTGGCGTAGACATCGAGCTCTTCGTCGGTCAGCAACGTGCCGCCGGGTTCGATCTTCGTGAACACGCCAGACTCGTCGCCGCCGACGGTCGCGAAGGTCCAGAGGTCCTGGGCGCGGTCGTAGCGATGCATCATCTTCGCGATGTTGCCGCGCGTATCGGCCGAAAGCTCAACCTCGGCGACGCCCGGCTCCTGGAAGTAGAGCATGTAGTACGAACGGTCCGATTCACCGAAGGCCATGTGCAATCCCTTCGTCGGCGGGATCGGCCCCGGGGGATTGTAGGGCGTGTTCAGTCCAATAAGCCGCTCGGTCCTCTGCGGGTAGCGCAGGCCGAACTGCCAGATGTGATAGCCGCCCCAGTCATGCCCAACAATGACAGCCTTCTCGATTTCGAGGGCGTCGAGCAGGCCGGCGGTGTCAGCGCAGATGTTGACGGTGCTGTAGCTGGCCGGGTCGGCGGGAGCGTCGGTTTCGCCGTATCCACGCATGTCGGGAGCGATGGCGTGGAAGCCAGCCTCGGCCAGCGCCGTCAGCTGGTGCCGCCACGAATACCAGAGCTCCGGGAATCCGTGACACATGACGACGGGGAAGCCTTCCCCGCATTCGGCGACATGCATGCGGATGCCGTTGGTTTCAACGTAGCGGTGGGTGATTTCTGGCATGCGCGGGAGCATAGCGCAGTGCGGCCGAGCTTGTAAGACCTCGCGCTCCACGCCTCCGTCGACGGGTACGGCTGGCTCGCCCCAACCGGACGCGGAAGCACGGCCCTTCGGCCGCTTTCCACACCTCCCGCGCACCGGAACATGGACGCGATGGACGACGACACAACGGTCGACGAGCGCGGATGGGTGAACGGTCGTGCGTTTCTGATTAGTGGCTTCGTGGTTTTCCTGATGATTGCGCTGCTGGCGTTCATCTGGACCTCGACCGGGGCCACGGTGGATGTGCCCCGTGACTGGTGGGGAACGCCAACGCCAACTCCCCGCCGGGGCGCCCTGCCCTTCTAGCCAGCCGCCGCTCACTGGCGGCAAGAGAGCCACGCTGTACGATCCGAGCGTGGCCTACCAACCGTCAGACCTCCCGTTCCTCGAAAAAGCGATCCTTGGCGTGCTATGTATCGGGTTGCCGCCGTCGAAAGCGGCCGGGAGCGAGACCTTCCGCGTAGATCACGTCACGGCGGTCATCGCTGGGCTGAACGACGGCGTGCGCACAGCCAACCTGGACGGTGACCAGGTTCGCGTCACCCCCGGGTTCCGGGGCCAACTTCGCGCCGCAATCGAATCGCTCACGGAGAAGGGGCTCGTCACGCAGCAGGCGTCCGGGATGCCCGCCGCCGCTGGCGGATTCGAGCAGGGCATCGCGCTCGACCTGGTGGACCCGGACGAACACCCGGTGCTGCTGGACCGCTACCTCGGCCAGCTGTGCATGGAAGAGCTCTTCAACATCCCGGCGGTGTACCCCTTCCTCATGGACCGCTACACGAAGAGCGGCGAAGTTTGGCGGCGCTTGCGCGAAGGCGGCTACGGGGACTAGCCTCACCGGCTGGCGAACACCCGTGACGAAAACTCCCATTCTCCTCCCCACTCTCTTTATCGACGACGGCGGCGTGCTGAGCGACAACGCCCGCCGGGCGGAGCAATGGCCCCGCCTGGTGGGCGAATTCATGTCGATGCAGGTTGGCGGCAACGCAGCCGCCTGGGCAGCGTCCAACCGGGAAAGCCATCTCACTGCATTCGCGAAGGTTGAACATTTGATCGGCGACTTCGGTACGTGGCAGCTTGCGTATGCCCGGGCATGGTTTTCGGAAATGGGCGCCAAGGTTGGCGCAGATCCGGCGTCTGACGACGAGACGTTGCTCGCGCTGTACAGGGACGCACACCGCTACATCACGCCACGGGTGAACGCAGCCATCCCCGGCGCGGCCGACGCGGTTCGTGCCCTGCACGCCGCCGGCTACACGCTCTACACGGCATCGGGGGAGACTTCGACGGAGTTGGACGGCTACACGACGGCGCTCGGCATTCGCGACTGCTTCGTCCAACTCTTCGGTTCGGACCTGGTGGATACGTTCAAGAACCGGCGGGAGTACCACGAGCGCTTATTCGAGGT
>CAZDZP010000206.1:0-1245 GCA_964509855.1 uncultured Anaerolineaceae bacterium
GCACTTCGCTCGAGAAGTACGCTTCGCCGGCACGCTCGAGGGCGCCTGGCGCGAAGTCGACGACGCTGAGCTGCGCGAAGGGCTCGTCGCCGTTGTACATGGTTCCGTCGGTGGCGACCGCCACTCCGCCTATTGGGAGACGGATGGGCTGCCCATCGGCGCCGAGGACGTAGTAGCCGTGGCTGGTCACAAGGTCGCCGTTGGCGTCGCGATTGAAGCGGCCGTCGCGGGTGTGGAACACGTTGCCTTCGGGATCGCGGACGGAAAAGAAGCCGTCCTCGAGGGCCAGGTCCAGTTCTTCGCCAGTCCCATGGAAGGAGCCCTCAGCGAAGTCGGTAACGAACTCGGCCACGAACTTTCCGTTGCCGATTTGTCCAACCACCGCCTGCACGCGAGCGGCCAGTGGCGCGGGCACGGGGGATTGCTGCGAGAGCAGCACGTCGCGGAATGCCTGCTGCGAGGCGACTTCGCGCTTGTAACCGATGGTGGAGGCATTCGCGATGTTGTTCGCCAGCATCTCCTGGTAGTGCCAGGCAGACTCCATCGCGGTGTACGAGGAATAGAGACCCTTAATCATTGGTGACCCTCCGATTGCGCGCCCGTTGAACCACGAAGATGCCAAGGGCCGTGGCAACCATCGCGCCGAGCGTCATGAGGATGCGGCCCTGCAAGTTGTTCTGCGGAACCTGGCCGGTTTCCGGCAGCACCTGCGGGCGTGACTCGGAGGGCGCGGCGCCGGGAGTGGCAGCGTCGTCGATGATGGTGAAGCTGCCGGCGATGCTCAGCCGCTGGGGTAGTTTGCCGAGCGGTTCCGAGGCCTCGCGGGCGGCGATGACGAAGCGGTTGTAGTCGTAGCGCTCGATCCCGTCGAAGCGGCTTTCAAGCAGGCCGATGCCATCGGCGGCGATCGTGAAGGTGCCGACCGAGAGCGCGTGGCCTTCGGGGTTGATCATCCACCCTTCGTAGACCATGCCTTCTTCAGGGATAAGGTTCTTCACATCCACTCGGGCATAACGCTCGGCGAAGCTGAACTCGAGCACGCCCTCGGCGTTTTGCGGACCGAAATTCGATAGTCCAGGGACATATTCCAGCTTGACCAACTGGGGGACGCCGTTGGCGCGTGCGCCGAAGGTGCTGCCCAGGAGTGCGAGCATCGCGATCAGCGCCAGGCCAAGGGCAATCAAGGAGGACCGGGAAAGGGGGAGGGCGCTCATCGAGAGACCCCCTGGGTGCGGAGGAGCGCTC
>CAZDZP010000206.1:1255-4896 GCA_964509855.1 uncultured Anaerolineaceae bacterium
CACTTCGTCTTCGGTGCGGTGCATGCGTCGCGCGAGCGCGGGGATGTCGACTCCCAGCTCGTTCATGCGCGTGGCGATATGGGCGGGGTTGAACGCTGCCTGTGGCGCGTATGGCTCGTACTCGTCGCCGTAGGCTGCGTAGTCGAGTTCCATGTGGCGCACGCGGTTCGACGCGCGGCGTGGTTCGGGAACGTCGCGGCGAAGACGCTGGAGCTGGGCGTAGAGGTAGGCAAGGCCGCCAATGCAGACCAGCTGGGAGATTGCGAGCAGGGCGATTGCGTCAGTCATGGCGGTTTCCTAGGCTGCCTGGTCCAGGGTCATGCGGGTCTTCAGGCGGCTAAGGGCGCGGCCGTGAAGCTGGCAAACCCGGGACTCGGAGATTTCGAGGATCTGAGCGATTTCTTTCATCGTCATTTCGTCTTTGTAGTAGAGGCTCACGATGAGCCACTCACGTTCCGGGAGTGACTTCACGGCCGTGGTAAGGGCTTCCAGGGTCTGGCGCTTCTCCATGCGCTCCGTGAAGTCTTCTTCGTCCGGGTCGGCGGGGAGTTCGGCGCTCGAACCTTCGCCATCGTCGTCGCGGTTCAAAAGGCCATCGAGCGATACCGTGACCCAGCTCGAATCGACCAGCGTCTTGTGGTACTGGGTGAGCGTCATCTCCATCGCGTTCGCGAGCTCTTCTTCGTTCGGTTCGCGGCCGAGCGAGCGCGTGAGTTCGACCGAGACCTGCTCCAGCCGCTTCGCCTTCTGGCGAACGGAACGAGGAAGACGGTCCAGCGACCGGAGCGCGTCAATGATCGCGCCGCGGATGCGGCTGATCGCGTAGGTTTCGAACTTCACACCCTTGCTGTCGTCGTAGCGGTCCATCGCCTCAATGAGACCGATGGTCCCGTAGCTGAGGATATCCTCGTAGTCGAGGATGGCGGGCAGCCCGATAGCGAGCCGGCCAACGACGTACTTCACGAGCGGAGCGTATTGCTGAATCGCCTGGTCGCGATCCTGGGGTACGGCGAGGGGATTCCTCGCTACGGCAGCGGCACTTGTTGATGTCATGCGGCGTCTTCAACCCCTGTGGTGGATTCGGCAGCGGGTTCGTCCGCTGTCACTGGCTGTGTGATGTGCGTGAGTGGTCGGCCGGCTGTGAGCAGAACTGCCTCGGCGCCGAACGCGATGGCGGCAAAGGCTACGAAAATGAAGATGGAACGGGCTGCCGCCACATCCATCGGTATGCCGGCGTTGCGAGAAAGAGCGAGGCTCAACAACGCAATGCCGAGCGCAGTAAGGATCCCATAGCGAGCGACGGTGAACGGTTGGAGTTTCACAATTGGCCCCGTCGGCGCAGTTCGAGCTGACGCTTCATAAGAAACCTAGCGATGAGATCGCGCTCGCGGCGCGTCAAAGCGGTGAATTTGCAGTGAACCTTTCGGTTCAGCCGTTCGCGGGTTGGCTCTTCCACATCCGTCACCTGGAGGTGCGCGTGGAGTTCGCCTGCCTCTGGCAGGTCCACCAGGATGCCGAGGCGGTCGCCCCGTTCGACGGTTGCGCGGGTGCTCAGGCAGAGACCGCCTTCGCTCACATCGACAACGACGCCCGGCAGCTGAGATGCGTCTTCGGCTTCGGCCGAAGGCTCCGCAACTTCGCCAGCTGCCGGTTCGATGACGAGCCGGTAGAGGTGACGCGGGTTCAGTGTCGTGTCGAGGCGGAAGGACTTCCGCCGGTCGCTGTCCTCCACTCGCGGAGGAAGCTGGAGATAGTCCACCATGCCGTTCGCGCTGTGGCCGAGAACCTCGGTGACGAAGCGGCGGCGGCGCTTGTTGTGGACGAAGGACACGCGGACGATCGAGCCCGATGGAAGCGGCCTGCGCTGCAGCCGAATCATAGGAACCAGGACACCCAGCCGGTCGCCGTCGATATCCTCGACCTGCGACGCATAGAGCTCGGTTCGATTGCCCACGTTTAGCTCCAACTGGATTTTCAGCCCGGGCACAACACCCTCGGCTCTGAAGTAATTCTTACGCGATGGCAGTGAGGCGCCCATCCGCAGTCACCCCCGTCGAAGTAGGCAAACTCCCTGATGCGAGCTTGAAAAGATCCGCAACCTCGATGCCGGTCGTGGGGTTGTCGCCCGCCGAGAGGAAGGCCACGCCAAGCCGGAGTGCGATGGCGGTATCGAGCACGGGAGCATAGCTGTGCGCCGCTTCGGCGAAGGTCGGGATGATCCCGCTCATGGCGGCCGGGTCGAATGGCGCCAGTAATGCCGCCAGCTGGTCTCGGTCGCAAACCGCCGGGACCGCGAGGTAGCGGTAGTGGCGCACGCCCACCGGAAGAGGCATGCGCCAGACCCCGGCGGGGCAGTCGATGAAGAAGCAAGTCCCGGCTTCGGCGCGCTTTGCCTGGCGGCCAATCGCCGCAAGGTCGCGCCCATGGGTGAAGCGGATGTTGCTGGCGACGCAGAAGCTGCGGAAGTAGCCCGCGACCTCCGGCGGCACGTCGGCGGCGGAAACGAGTACCGCGGGGCGGCCGGCTGCAGCGCAATCCTGCGCCATGCGGAGCAGCGCCACCGTACGACCGGAGCTTGCGACACCCTGCACGGAAATGACAGCGGTTTGCTCTTCGTCCGGGTAGGCGAGTTTGCCGCCGAGGACGGTGGCCGCCACGGCGCGCGCGGGATCGGACTCATCACCGGTCGCCGCCACGATCGCCGCGATGGAATCCTGTGAGAAGCCCGCGAGTGCAAGCGTCTTCCGTTTGGCGGGCTGGGGAACTCCTGCCATTTCTACGATCGTCGCCGGCTCGGGAGAGGAGAGCCGCTCATGCAGCGGAGCCGGGTGTTGGATGCCGCGCCGCTCTATCTCCGCGACGAGCTGGTCAAGCAGTTCCGCCTCTGTGAAGTCATCATCGCTTTGGTCGTCCTGGGGGGCCGGGGCGTAGGGGGTGCCGTGAGCGAGGTTTTCCCGCTGCACCAGGTCTTCCAGGTCGCCGACGGTGAGCGACGGGCTGACGCGGGAGAGCACCGTTTCGAGCATGCTGTGCTGCAGCTCGTTGGGCAGGCCGAGGGAGCCGTCGTCGCGGGTCGCGAGGATTTCGACGAGGGGTTCGGCGTCTTCGCGCAGCAGGCTGCGCGTGCGCACAATGATCGCATCGTCCCCGATTTCGCGGCGGATGCGCGCGTAGAGCCGGTTGAGGTCATTCCCGATGTATCGCTTGGTTTCCAACATTCACCTCGATGTTGCCGACCGCCTCGACGGTGGTCTGCGGTGTGACTTCGCTAAACGCGAGAACGATGACGTTAGGCAAGCGCCGCTCAAGAAGGCGGCGCAGGGCTAGTCGGATGCGTGAGGAGCAAAGGACGACGGGGTCGTGGCCGGTTGCCGCGACGCGTTCGATTTCGGTTCCGACAACACCGAGCAGGCGCTGAACTTCCCAGGGCGCCATGGCGATGGTGTTTCCACGGTCGGTCTGCTGAATTGCGTTTGCGATGTCCTCTTCAGTGCGGGGGCCGATGGTGACAACGCGCAGCACGCCATGGTCGTCAGCGTGGGCGCGGCTGATCTGTCGCGAAAGTGCCGTCCGCGCGTATTCCGTGAGCAGGTCGATGTCGCGCGTTGTGCGCCCCTGGGTGGCCAGCGTTTCGCAGATGG
>CAZDZP010000207.1:0-4890 GCA_964509855.1 uncultured Anaerolineaceae bacterium
GAAATCGAGAAGGCCCACCCGGACGTGTTCAACATCCTCCTGCAGATCCTCGACGACGGCCGCCTGACCGATGGCCATGGCCGTACCGTCGACTTCCGCAACACCGTCGTCATCATGACCAGCAACCTCGGCACCGGCGTGCAGGAAAAGGCCACCCTCGGCTTCACCCGACGCACGGAAGCGGCGACCGACCACGACGCCCTGCGCGAAAGCGTGGAGAAGTCGCTGCGCGAATTCTTCCGCCCCGAGTTCATCAACCGCATCGACGAGATCATCGTCTTCGAACCGCTCACCGAAGCGGAGCTGGAGAAGATTGTCGAACTGCTGGCCGAAGAAGTGCGGGAACGCGTGCGAGATAGCGGCATCGACTTCGAACTCACGTCCGCCGCCCGCAACGAGGTTGTCCGCGAAGGCTACGACCCCGCCTATGGCGCCCGCCCGCTGCGCCGCACGATTCAGCGCCGCATCGAAAACGAGCTGGCGCGCCGTATCCTCGCGGGCGAATTCGAGTCCGGCCAGTGCGTCACGGTCGACTTCGCGGACGGCGAATACCGCTTCGCCGCCCACGACACCGACGCGGCCCACGCCGAACCGGAGCCCGAACCAGCCCTCGCCTAAGGCTGCCAGCCTTCCGGCCCACACCACGAAGCCCCCGGAAACGGGGGCTTCGCTGCGCTCGGGCGCCGAACGTGGGCACGTCGCGCGTTCGCTGCCATGTCTATACTTCCCGGCATGGCCGCCCAACCGCCTGCCGAAAGCGAAACTGCCGCACCGCGCCGCGGTGAAGAACTCGACGTCCTTACCCTTGAGGCGTTCCTCGCAGCGAACCTCGAAGGCTTCTCGGGGCCGCTCGATGTCGAGCAGTTCCCCTACGGTTCCGCGAATCTCACGTACCTCCTGCGCACGCCGTCGCGGGAGTATGTGCTTCGCCGCCCACCGCTTGGCCCTGTCGCCCCGGGTGCGCACGACATGGTGCGCGAACACAAGGTGCTCTCCCGGCTCTGGCAGCATTTCCCGGTTGCTCCGCGCGCCTTCCTGCTGTGCGACGACCCCGCCATTCTCGGCGCCACCTTTTTCGTGATGGAGCGCCGCACGGGCGTGGTCATTCGCACCGAACTGCCGCCCGGACTCGCCAGCGCCCCCAACGCTGCCCGGCGCGCCGCCTTCGCCATGGTTGACGCGATGGCCGCACTTCATTCGGTCGACTATCACGCTGCCGGCCTCGGCGACCTTGGCAAACCCGCTGGCTTCGCGGAAAGGCAGCTCGCTGGCTGGAACAAGCGCTGGGAGGTGGCCGCCACTCCCGACAACCCTCTGCCCGGCGTCGAAGAAGTTGGCGCACTGTTGCTCCAGCGCCTCCCTGCGGCCGCGGCAACGAGCCTTATCCACAACGACCTCAAGCTCGACAACTGCCAGTTCCAGCCCGGTCAGCCCGATACGGTCACGTCCGTCTTCGACTGGGACATGGCGACGCTTGGCGATCCGCTGTTCGACCTCGGCACGCTGCTCGGCTACTGGAGCGAGGCCACCGACGAGTTCGACCGCAGCCCTTCCACCGGCCTGACCGGTACGGCCGGCCTGCCCACACGACGCGAGTTGGCCGAGCGCTATGCCGAATCGCGCCACGTCCCGCTCGATACAATCGCGTGGTATGAGGCGTTCGCGCTCTGGAAGACGGTCATCGTGCTCCAGCAGATGTATGTTCGCTACGTCCGCGGTCAAACGCTGGACGAGCGCTTCGCCACCGTCATCGAACGACAACCCGGTCTGCTCGCCATGGCCCGCGAAACCGCGCTTCGTGCGCCCCGCGCTTGAATCACGCCAAGCATCACGATTGGAGAACCCA
Source organism: uncultured Anaerolineaceae bacterium (assembly GCA_964509855.1). Lineage (GTDB taxonomy): Bacteria > Chloroflexota > Dehalococcoidia > Tepidiformales > Tepidiformaceae > CAZDZP01. The sequence continues at coordinate 1,847 of CAZDZP010000207.1, forward strand.
CCATGTCCGCTGCCCACGACGCCATCCAGGAATTGCTGACCTCAACCGCCCAACTCATCGAAACCTTCGCCGAATTGGACGCGCGCGGCCTCGGCTGCGAATCCGGGCACCCCTGCGCAAACGGTGGGGACGTCTGGCAGCTGATGGCGAACCTCGTCGACCACGAGACCGAGCACACGGGAAACGTCGCGATGGCGCGCTACGAATCCGCTTCGCCGCGAACCCCGGCGCAACGTCTCGTGGGCGAATGGCTCGAAGCGCGCACTCGCTTCGCCACTCACCTCGTTGGTAAGCCCGATGAGCAGTTCAACGCGCCGATGGTCGAAGGCCAGTGGAGCTTCGCGAAGTCGGTCAAACACCTGGTCGAACTGCAGCGCCACGCCTGCGAGACCGTGAAGGCGGAAGCCGCTACCCGCCCGGTGTAGACACCTTCGGGCGGGCGCCGTTGGAGCGCCCGGCAAGTCGCCGCGGCAACCCCAGCCCGCGGTCGGAAAGCGTGTACGCCGCCACGAAGATGAGGATGGCAACGATCACGATCGCCGGTCCCGCGGCAAGGTCGCCGTGGAACGAGATGTAGAGCCCCGCCAGCGTTGAGACGATCCCCGCGATGGTCCCCAGCAGCATGATGAGCGGCATGCGTCGCACCAATAGCGCCGCTGAGGCCGCCGGTGCCACGAGCATCGCCATCACAAGCACGACACCCACCAGCCGGAACGCGATCACCGCGGCCACGGCCACCAGCGAAAGCAGCCCCATGTGCACCAGGTTCACGGGCACCCCGGAAGCCGCCGCCATCACGGGGTCGTACGAAGTGAACAGGAGTTCCCGGTAGAAGATGAGCGTGAGCACCAGCACGATCGCCGTGAGGATGCCCATCAGGATCAGGTCGTCCCGGCTGACACCGAGGATGTTGCCCACGATGAACGAGTTCAGGTCCAGCGCGTAGCTGCGCGAGCTGGAAATCAAGAGGATGGCGAAGCCGAAGAACCCGGCGAAGATGAGCCCTATCGCCGTGTCTTCCTTGAGCCGGCTCGTCCGCGTGATGACCGAAACACAAACGGCCGTGAGCACCGCCGCGGCAACGGCGCCGAGGCTAATCGCGACTGACGTGCCTCCAGCCACGAACGCGATCGCCGCACCCGCCAACGACGAATGCGCCACGGCGTCGCTCATGAACGCGAGGCCCTTCACCACAACAAACGCGCCAACAACGGCCCCCGCCACGGAGACAAGCAGCCCCGCCCAAAGGGCGCGCTGCATGAATTCGTACTGCCACGGCTCCGTGAGCCAGTCGACCATCCCATCCCCCAAAACGACGAAGGCGCCCGCCTGGGACGCCTTCGCCGATGCTACTCCGCAGTCAGCTAGTTCGCGATGCCCTCGGCCACCGCGCGCATCAGGGAGATGTAGTCCGGTACTTCATCGCTCAGCGCATCCGACGGAATTCGCCGAACCTGGGCCCCGGTGTCGTTGGCGATTTGCTCCAGCACCTGCGCGTTGAACTGCGGCTCCGCGTAGATGAACTCCACGTCGCGGGCCCGGATTTCGTCCACCAGTTCCGCGATGCGGCTGGCGGACGGCTGTTCGTCCGGGTTCTCAACAACAAAGCCCAGCAATTCCAGGCCGTAGCGTGCCGCGAAGTACCCGTAGGCATCGTGGAAGGTGACCAGGTATCGCCGGTTCTCGGGCAGTTCGCTCAGCATGTCCCGGATTTCATCGTCGAGCTCTCGGAGCTGCGCGACGTAGGCCTCAGTGTTCGCACGGTAGTCGTCCGCATTTTCGTCATCCAGCTCGATGAGCGAATCGCGAATTCGTTCCACCGCCGCAATCGTGAGGTCGATGTCCATGAAGATGTGCGGATCGAACTCGCCGTGGGCGTGACCGTGATCGTCATCCTCGTGGGAGTGTTCATCGTCTTCGTCGTGATCATGACCGTCGTCTTCGTGATCGTGGTCATCGTCTTCATCATGTTCGTGATCGTCGCCGTCTTCGTGATCATGGCCATGGCCCGTGGCCGTCTCCACGACCAGTAACACCTCGTCGTTCTCCGCGCCCTCGATGAACAGTTCATACGTTCCGGCGGCGGGAATCTCGTAGGCGACCCACTTTCCAATGGCGTCGCAGTCGTCGACGTCATGGGAATCCGCAACATGGGGCACGGTGCTTCCGCTGGAATCCGTCAGCGTGATTTCCACGTCCGAACTTGCAAAAACCGCGTAGGTACGTGCCTCGGCGAACTCGTATTGCACGTAGCCTTCGCCACCGGCGAGTTGCACCTCGAACAGCGTGTGAACCCCTTCCAAGGTTGCACCCTCGCCGGCTGACCCGCCCGCATTGTGCGACTCAGCGTCATCATCAAAGTGAACACATGCGTGAAAAGTGTCCACAGACGGACCATCTTCGTCGTGGTGGTCGTCCTCATGGCCCTCGTCGTCGTGGGCGTCGTGGTCGTGGTCACCTTCGTCATCGTGGTCGTCATGCGCGTGCGTCTCGGGGAAGGGCAGCAGCGAAAGGCCCTCGGCCAGCTCCACGATCGGCCCACTCGCGTTGGACGTGATTTCCCCTTCAAACCCTGATTCCAGGTGCTCGCCAATCATGAACACGATGTCCGCTTCGCCAATCCGGCGAATGTCGCTCGGGACGATAATGTAGCTATGCACGTCGGTGTTCATCGGCACGATGCTCGAAACCGACACGTGCCCGCCACCTACGTTTTTCACCCAGTCGGCAACGATCGTGGTCGACGCTACAACCGTCAGTCCGCCGCCTTCGCTGCCGTTTTCATCGTCATCGTCCCCACAAGCAGCCACAGCCACTGGCAAAACCAAAGCCGCTGCCGCAAGGAGCATCCCCCGCCGTACTGATCGCATGTTCATCTGAGTCTCCCTACTGATACCAACTACCTAAGGATACTCCATGTCAGTAGGGAAGCAAACGCGGCCACCCGGGAGGGCTCATCGCGGGACGGGTCCAGCCCTCTGATGCCTAAGAGAGCACGCCCTGTGCTGCGAGATCGGTGATGGCGTCCTCATCCATTCCAAGCA
>CAZDZP010000208.1:0-4827 GCA_964509855.1 uncultured Anaerolineaceae bacterium
TCGCGTGCCCTCGCGTTTCTCTCTTACCAGGCGGATGTACATTGACTGACTCTGAATCAACCAACGCAATTGCCGACGGTTCGCGCCCTGCCGCAGCCCCTGCAACTCCCATTACTCACGAAGAACGTCAACGTATCAAGAAGCAGATGGTCGACCAGGCTGTCAAGCTCGCCATTAGCGGCCGCTGGGCTGAAGCCGCCGACATCAACCGCAACATGCTCACACTGCTCGGCGAAGAGCCCGAGACCTACAACCGTCTCGGCAAGTCGCTCATGGAACTCGGGCAGATTACCGAAGCCCGCGCTGCCTATGCCGCGTCGCTCGAACACGACACCACGAACACCATTGCCCGCCGCAACCTGGACAAGCTGGCCACCATGCAGGACGCCAGCGGCACCACGCCTTCGCAGATCGACACGCGAATGTTCGTCGAAGAGAGCGGTAAGTCCACCGCTGCGGTGCTCTCCGCCGTCGACCCGGACGTCGTTGCAGACCTCGACGCCGGCGATATGCTCGCGCTCAAAGTAGAAGGCAACGCCGTCAACGTTACCCGCACCAGCGGTGAGTACATTGGCATGATCCAGCCGCGCGTTGGGCTGCGACTCTCCAAGCTCATGAATGCCGGCAACCGCTATTCGGCCGCGCTGATCACTGCCTCGTCTGGCGATGTCCGCATCATGGTTCGCGAAACCTACCAGGACCCGTCCCAGGTCGGCCGCGTGAGCTTCCCACGTTCCAGCAAAATCGACGTTCGTGCGTATACCCGCCGCGGCCTGCTGCAAGCCGACCTCGAAGAGCTGGACTACGACGAGGACGGCGACGAAACCGGCTTCGAAGAAGAGCAGGAAGATCGCTGGAACGATACCGGCGACGACGATCCCACCAACGTCGGCGTCAACATCGAACCCGAAGACGAGAGCTTCGACTAACCCCTACCTTCGGGTGATTGTGCCTCTTGCCGGCCGGTGATGAATTGATCGTTCACCACCGGCCGGTCTAGCATGTCGCCCATGACATCGGTTCGTACGTTGATGCGCGGATAACTCTCCACTTCCCGGATGGGGTCGTATAACGGCCCGCCGTCAGCGGCTCACCCACGGTGAGCCTTCATCAACGAGGTCCCGAATCGTGTCTACCCACCAACCTGTCGAGGCCCGCGGCCTTGTGAAGCATTACGGAGATTTCGTCGCCGTCGACGGCGTCTCCTTCGATGTTCGCGATGGCGAATGCTTTGGGATGCTCGGCCCAAACGGCGCCGGCAAAAGCACCACCATCAAGATGATCACCTGCTTCTCGCCGCTCACCGCGGGCACGCTGCATGTCGCCGGCCACGATGTCCGCACCGAATCGCGCGAGGTGAAACGCCGCCTTGGCGTCGTCCCCCAGGAAGACAGCCTCGACCCGGACCTTCCCGTGCTGCAGAACCTGCAGGTCTACGCGCGCTACTTCGGCATCCCGGCGGACGTTTCGAAGCAGCGCGCGCTCGACGCTCTCAAGCTGTTCCAGCTGCAGGAAAAGGCCAACAGCGAAGTCGACGACCTTTCGGGCGGCATGAAGCGGCGGCTCGTCATCGCGCGAGCGCTCGTTCACGAACCGCGACTACTCGTACTCGATGAACCGACGACCGGGCTGGACCCGCAAGCGCGTCATCTCGTCTGGCAGCAGCTGCGGCTGCTCAAGTCCCAGGGCGTCACCATGTTGCTCACGACGCACTACATGGACGAAGCGGCGCACCTCTGCGACCGGCTGGTCATCATGCACCGAGGGACCATCCTCGAAGAGGGCGCGCCGCTGGACCTGATATCGCGCCATGCCGGCGACTCCGTGCTGGAACTGCGCATGCCCGTGGACCAGCGCCCCGCGCTGCTTGCCGAAGTGGGCGGCATTCCCGGCGTCGCCATCGAGGAGGTGGAGGACATCGTCTACGTGTTTGGCGCGGGCGCCGAGGCGGAACGCATCGCCTCGCGTGTCGGCGATCCGCGACTGGTGTTCGTGCGCCCCGGCACCCTGGAGGACGTGTTCCTTCGCCTGACGGGAAGGGGGTTGCTCGATTGACCGCGTTTGCTGCTCGACCTGACGTATCCATCGGCGCCTTCCGCGTGTGGCAACGCAGCCGCGACGTCTTCCGCCGCCGCCTGAAAACCGAAGCCATCGGAATCGCCGTGGAACCGTTCGTTGTCATCCTTGCGCTCGGCCTTGGGCTTGGGCGCTTCGTCGAGCTCGATGGCGGGCAGGAGTACGTGGTCTTCCTCGCCCCTGGTTTGCTGGCGCTTTTCCCAATGTTCGCCGCCGTCTTCGAATGCGCGTGGGGCAGCTACGTGCGCCTGGAGATGCAGGGAACCTACAACGCCATTCTCGCCACACCGGTCAGCGTCGACGACGTCATCACCGGCGAAATCCTCTGGGGGACGACCCGCGCGCTCATCAACGCGAGCTACATCCTGATCGTGATGATCATCCTCACGCCGTCGCTGGACATGGTGCAGTCGCCCTGGGCGCTGCTGGTCATCCCGATAGCGATTGTGCCCGGGCTGCTTTTCAGCGCAATCTCCATCTGCTTCGCCTCAGTGGCGCGCGCGATGAGCCAGTTCAGCTACTTCTTCAACCTCGTCATCAACCCGATGTTCTGGTTCGGCGGCGCCTTCTTCCCCTTCGATGCACTGCCCGGCTGGGCGCAAACGCTCGGCTGGTGCATCCCGCTGACGCACATCGTTGAGCTGTACCGCGGCCTGCTCACAGGCGACCTGCACGCAGGCCTGCTCATCCACTTCGCCTGGCTCGTGGTGGCGACGGCGTTCTTCTACTGGCTCGCCATCGTCAGCATGCGCAAGCGCCTCGTGCAGTAGGAGCTAGATGACACTCCGCGGGCAACCAAGCAGCGTGTCGGCCACGCGCGAACCGGGCCCCGGCGTTTCGCCGTCGAGCTGTGGAACCGTGCCCGCAATGTTGATGCTCTTCACAACCAGATATTCGTTCGAAGCAGGGTCGCGGAACCCCATAGTGAAGTAGTACTGTTCCTGCCCCGGGCCAAGCTGTACCGATTCCCCCGCATCTTCGAGCCGCAACATGAAACACATCACCCCGTTGTAGGGCGTGCTTTCGCCGCCGGTCCACTTCAGCGCGGTGTGTCCTTCGCGCCAGACCCAGAAGTCGACGACCGCCCCCGCCTCTGACTCAATTCGCGTAACGACCTGGATAGCCGCTTGCTGGTTCTCCAACTTCCCGTATCGCACGTTGCCGAGAAAGAAATCCCAGCCTTCCGGGTCGGTGGTCGCTGCTGGTGGTTCCTCCTCCACTTCGAAGGCGACCGACGTTGCCGCCGTCGTGCCGAGCATCGAACGGGCGGACGGAGAAGTTACGTCGGAGGCGTCGGGCTTGTCGCAGGCGGCAAGAAACAGCGCCGTCACGGCGATAAGCGGTAGCACGCAAAGGGCGCGCCAAGACTTGCGGCGCGCCCTCTGCGGATGTCGTGTTGTGCCAGTGTCAGTCAACGGTCGTCCTACCACCCATCCCTGCCAGGTGGCCGGACTAGGAGGATGCGACGACTCCAGCCGGCCGATTCGTGATCAAGAGCATGCGGTTGAGCGCACTCATGTACGCCTTTGCGCTTGCGACAATGATATCCGTATCGGCCGACCTGCCGGTGTAGGTCCTGCCGTCCTGGGTGATGCGGATGGTCACTTCGCCCTGGGCGTCGATGCCTTCCGTGACGCTTTTCACACTGAACTCGGTAAGTTCAGGCGAAAGTTTCGTGATCCGGTTCATCGCGCGATAGACCGCGTCGACTGGTCCCGTGCCGGTGGCGGCATCGGTGAGTATGCTGCCGTCGGGCGCGACCAGCCGCAGGGTGGCGGTTGGCGTACCGTGGTCGCCGGAGCTGACCTGCACGAGGTCCATCCGCCAGGCGGCGTCCTCCATGGAGCGCATCTGGTCGCCGACGATGGCTTCGAGGTCGCGGTCATCCACGTCCATCTTCTTGTCGGCCAGTTCCTTGAAGGCGGCGAAGGCGCGAGACAGCTCTTCTTCCGTGAGTTCGTAGCCCATCTCCTCCATGTGCGCCTTGAACGCGTGGCGGCCGCTGAGCTTGCCCATCACGAGCTGCGTCCCCTGGGGGATGCCGATGTCCGCCGGGTCCATGATTTCCCAGGTTTCGCGCATCTTCAGAATCCCGTCCTGGTGGATGCCGGAACCGTGGCGGAACGCATTCTTCCCCACGATGGCCTTGTTCCACTGCACGGGCATGCCGCTCAGCTGTTCGACCAGCTTGCTCGCGCGGTAGATCTCCTTCGTGTTGATGTCCACGTGCACCTTGTCGAAGAAGTCCTGCCGCGTGCGGAGCGACATAACAACTTCCTCCAGCGAGGTGTTGCCGGCGCGTTCGCCGATGCCGTTCACGGTCACTTCCACCTGTCGCGCGCCGTGTGTGATTGCCGCCAGCGTGTTGGCGGTACACAGACCGAGGTCGTTCTGGCCGTGGAAGCTCAAGCGCGCCTTGTGGATGTTCGGCACCTTTTCGAAGAGCTGGTCGAAGAGGTAGCCGATTTCCTCCGGCATCGCATAACCAACTGAGTCGGGGATGTTGATCGTCGTGGCGCCCGCGTCGATGCAGCGCTGCACGATATCCAGCACGAAGTGGGGGTCGGCGCGGGTCGCGTCCATTGGGCTGAACTCGACATTGCTGGTGTACTTCGCGGCTCGGCGAACCATCGCCTCAGCCTGCGTCACAACCTGCTCACGGTCCTTCTTCAGCTGGTGCGCCATCTGGATGTCGCTCGTGTTGATGAACACGTGGATGCGGGGCTCGGCAGCGTTCTTCACCGATTCCCA